>NZ_JBNNVQ010000010.1:0-118655 GCF_050280625.1 Pseudomonas sp. NPDC089569 | reverse complement strand
TTGCAAAGCATGAGTCGTAAGGGCGAATGCTGGGACAACGCCCCGATGGAGCGTTTCTTTGGCAGCCTCAAATCAGAATGGGTGCCAGAAGACGGTTACAGCTCCGAGCATGAAGCTCGGGTAGATATTCAGCGTTATGTGATGCGTTACAACAACGTCAGGCTCCATAGCTACAACGGCTACCGATCGCCGGTAGCTATGGAGAAATTGGCGGCGTGAAAACCTTAACTGGTGTCCAGAATTACTTGACCAGTTCAGCCTCGCTCCTACAATGTTCCGGCGTTTTCGAAGTTGCGTGCGCCCCAGGACTTTCAATCTGGTTACGATGAGGCCCGCTCAGGCCCCCATCAAACCTCCCGATGAAACGTATACCGATCCTTCCCCGTATGCTTGGACTCGTACAGCGCTTCATCGGCCTTGACCAGTGCCTGGTTCAAGGTGTCGTTATCCAGCACGCGGGCCAGGCCGATGCTGATGGTCACCGGGTGTTGTGTGGTTTGTTCGCGCACTGTGCGGCATAGTTCGCCGGCCAGTGCTTCGGCATCCTCGCGGCGTATTCCGGCCAGGTAGATGGCAAACTCTTCGCCGCCCAGGCGGGCGTATTCGAAGCGGTGCATCACGGCCTTGATGTCCGCCGCGATGCGCTTGAGCACTTCGTCGCCGATGTCGTGGCCGTAGACGTCGTTGACCTTCTTGAAATTGTCGATATCGATCATCGCCAGGTAATGATCGTGCTCGCGTGGCAGCGCGTGCAGTTGTTTGTCGGCGCGGGCCATGAACGAGCGGCGGTTGGGGATTTCAGTGAGGGTGTCGAGGTAGGCCTGGTCCAGCAGCAGTTTGGACATGATGAAGTTGTACAGCTTGGCTTTGCGCAGGGTAATGAAACTGTAGAGGGTCAGTGCGCAGATGAACGCCGAGTAACTGAGGGCCATCACGCCCTTGAGTTCGTGGGTTTCGATGCCGGTGTTGTAGAAAGGATTGAGAAAGATCCAGGTGACGAGTTGGGCGGCAAAGTAAGACCCGCGACTGAGCGGCAGCACCGAGGCGGTAAACAGTGTGGTCGCTGCCGCCAGCAGCAGCCAGGCCGCCTGTTCTTCTCCGGGAACACCTTCGATCAGCAAACGCATTCCGAGCGCGATGATGAAAATGAACAGCAGGTTCAGTTTCTGGAAATGCCGCACGTCACGGGTGAACAGCAACATGACAAGAATGATCGCGTAGGCACCGATGAACACCAGCGAACGCCAGGTGAAGGCCTGGCTGCCAAGAAAGCTGAGAATCAGGTCGTAGACAATCCACACCGCAATGCTGGCGATGTAGATCAGGACGCAGAATTTGTGCAGGCGTTCAAATTCATGCTGGAGGAATTCGGCTTTCAACGCGGCCGGTGCGGATTTTTTCAGGACTTCGTCTTCAATGGTTTTGTACATCGGCGGCCTGGCTCTGGCGTTGGTTATCGAGAATGACTTTGCCCCATGGCCGGTAGCGCAGGGAGAACACCGCAGTGGCATGGCAACCTGCAGGTGAGGTGTTCAGGCTGGCAGGTTCGGCGCGAAAAGGCGCGCCATCGGCGCTGACCTGACGAAACGCTTCGCGCACGATACCGACGGAGCAGGGCAGTGCGCTGGCGTATCCGTCGAGTACCAGCGGCGGTAACCGCCGGGTGCCGGCGCCATCCTGCCACCAGACCTGAATACCGGCTCCAGCCAGTTCGCCCAGCCATTGTCCGTTGACCTGCGGCGCCAGTTTGCCCGCGCTGAAGGTGCTGACGTGCAAGGGCGCGTCGAGCTTGCCGGCAAAATCCTTGAGTTGGCGTTGCAGGGTTTGCCGTCGATCGACCGCGAGAAAGTGCAGGTCATCCAGCTCCAGCGGCAGATACCAGCCACTGACCGCCAGCTTCCAGTCTTTGCGCAGTTTCTGTTGTTGAGCCAGCGATTGGCCCAATTGCGCTTGCCAGTAGGTCGACAACCCCGCGCTGTCGAGCTCATCGATGCGTTGGTAATAGGCCGGGTCCATGTGCAGGCCGAGCACCAGCTCCAGGCCCTGCTCACGGGCCAGTTTCAGGCTGTTGGCAAGCCAACCGTTGGCACCGCCGAAGTCTGAATCGCCATAGGCGGTCCACTGCACGATCAGTGTGCGGGCGCCTTGACTGGCCGTGTCGCGCCAGACTTGCCGCCATTGCGTCTCACTGAGTCGGCTATCCACATTCAGCGGCTGATAGAAAATCCGCTCATCGGCGCGGGCCAGAGCAGTGCTGAGCAACAGGCACACAATCCATAGCAGTCGCATCATCAGAAATTCAACTCCACGCCCAGCAACACGCCGTTGCCGCCTTCATACAGATTGCCGCCCAGCGATTGCTGGTACTCGGTACGGACCGACAGGTGCGCGCGGTAGGCGTTGTAGATGTCGTCGTCGAACCACCATTGCCAGCGCAAGCCGATGCCCGTGCGCAGGTCCTGGCGCCAGTCATTGCTCGGGTCCTGGCTGGAGAACTCGAGAAAACCATAGGGCATGAGGGTTTGCGCGCCGTTGAACGGTAGCTTCCAGGTGTGCCCTTGCTGGAAGCGCGACAGCCATTGATGGTCGCCGGCCTTGGTCCACCATGCTGCATCCAGATAGAGGAAGCGCTCTTCCCAGTCACTTTCATCGACTCGCCAGTCGTTGCGGAAGCGGCCCTGATCGAGGAATGAGGCCGTGGAGCGCAGCAGGTAATCGGTGCTGGTGTGGCCGTCCTTGCGATGGTCATTGGCCTGGTCCAGCAGCTTTTCGGGAATCAGCATCTGGCCCAGGCTCAGGCCGTCATTGTCCTGATCATCGAACTGGCTCTGCTTGTAGATCTCGCCATAGAAGTTGATGTTCGCCGTGCCCCAGGGCTTGTAGCGCAGGCCGACACCGGTGGCGATGGACTCGGCATAGCTGGAACGACCTTCGCCACCGAGCAGGACGCGTCCGTAGACCGAAAGCGTGCGACCGGCGCGACTGGGTTCTTCACCCAGGGCATGGTCCCACATGGCCAGTTGTACGTTCTGCGACGAAGCCCTGCGTCGTGTACCAGTGGTTTCGTCTGGGCGAAGGAAGTCGTTGGTCGATACGCCGGCAGGCGACCAGGTGCTGGCCACGGTGCGGGTGTCGCGGCGGGACAGACCTTCGTGAGCGCGGCGTTGACGGTAGCGGCGCGCCTCCATGCTGCCGTCTTCGTCGTCGGCCGCTACCGGGTTCTGTTCCAGATCTATGACCCGACGCAGTTCCTTGCGCGCAGAGGCGCTGTCTTCGGCCTCGTCATAGCGCCAGGCGAGGGTTTCGCCCAGGCGATAGTCTTCCGGAAAGTCCCGGGTAGCGCTTTGCAGGTAAGGAATGGCGCGTGCCCGTTCCTCGCGGGTGTCGACCCCGGCCAGGCGCATACCGTAGTCGGCGCGGTAACGCGGATTGTTCGGGTCGCGGCGCACCGCTTCGGCCAACCACGCTGTGCTCTGTTGCCTGTCGCCGGCCTTTTGTGCGGTGACCGATGCGGCATAGAAATGCCCGGCATCCGGCGACTGTTGCAGTGCCGAGCGTTGGCGTTGCAGGGCCAGCCCATGATCGCCCCTGGCGTCGGCAATCGCAGCGCCCAGGGCCCATTCATTGGCACCACGGCTGCGGCTTTGTTGCCAGTAACGTTCGGCGGTGGCCGGATCGCCCGCGTTCAGGGCGCTGCGACTGGCGGTGAGGCGGGCGTTGTCGCTCAGTTCGGCATCGGGAATGCGGCGCCAGATGGCCAGGGCGCCAAGGGAATCCCCGGCCGCTTCCAGGGCATAGGCCAACGGCAGACGGCTGCCCTGGTCACCGAGTCTTTCGGCCTGCTGGTAATAGACGACGGCTTCACCGGGCCGATCCGGCATGGCGCAGCGTCCCAGCGCGCGAAAATCGCCCGCGGTTTGCGGGTGATCGCCGATGGCCTGTCGCACGGCTGTGCACTGGCCGTTTTCTGCCAGTTGCGCCAGCAGTTGCCCGCGAGTGTCGGGATCGACGCGGTTGACCATTGTCGTTATGCGCTGCTGTTGCGCCGGTGTCGGTGTCGAGGATGCGTAGAGTCCCGCCAGTCGCTGCAGCAGGACGGCCGGCAGTTTTCCTGCGTGGCGGTCAAAGGCGTTTTCCAGCAGCTGCTGCGCGTGTTCGCGTTGCCCGGCGTTGAGCGCCAGGTAGCTGGCCTGATCGAGTGAACGCAGGCTGCCGGTCTGCTGGTAATGCCGTTCCCAGAGCGTCGCGGCTTCGCTGTTGCGGCCTCGGGCCTGCAGCATTTCGGCGCGCCGTTTGACCACATCGGCGGTTTGCGGCTGGCTGGCAAGCCAGGCCATGACCTTGTCGTTTTGCCCCTCTTGCTGCCAGACGTCCAGCAGTTGCTCTTGCCGACGACTGTCCCAGGGCTGTGGCAAGCGTGTGCTTTGCAGCAGGTCGGTGGCTTGCAGGCGCTGGGCCAGGACCAGCCAGGCTTGCGGATCTACTTCCGGACGACATTGATGCAACTGCACCCGTGCCGCTTGCGGGTCATGGCGAGACAGCCAATCGGTGGTCTCAAGGCAAGGTCGCTGCAACTCGCCGCTCAGGCGCTGCACCGTTTCGCTGTCACCGTTTTGTCGCGCCAGTTCCCATAGCCGCTGACGCAGGGCAGGGTCGGCAAGATCCTCCGGTGGCAGCGATTGCATCCAGCGTTGTGCCTGTTCGGGATGCCCCATGGCAATCGCCCGGTCGACCATCGCCAGTCGCGCCTTACGCGCCGCCTGCGGGTTGGGTGCCTGTTGCAGCAGTTGCTGTAATGGCTTCTCGTCGAGGCGCTGCACATAAGCGTTGGCCAGTCGTTGCCAACCGTCGGCGTCAAGCTGTTTGCTCGCGGCCAGCGGTGCCAGTTGCTCGATGGTGCCGTTCCAGTCGCGTAACTGTTCTGACCAGTTGGCGCGGGCCATGTGCAAAATTCTTTCATCGCCTTTGGGCGCCAGTTGCGCCAGCCAGTCATGGGCCCGGCCCGCGCCGCCGAACTTGGCCAGGCTCAGACTGTAGGCCTGCCACAGTTGAATGCGTTGGTTGAGGTTGCTGGTGGCGATCCATTGTTCAACCTGATCGCTGCCGGGCGGGTCCTGCTCGATCCAGGTCAGGCGCAGGTTGAGCAGGGCGGCGCTGTTTTGCGGGTTGTCGGGCAGCGCTTGCACCGCGTCCTTGTAGCGCCGCTGCTTGGCCAGCGCCTGTACCAGCAGCGCCCGTGCTTCATCGTTGTTCGGCACCTTGGCCAGCAGATGACGCATCAGGCGTTCGACTTCGCCCCAATTACCTTTCTTCGCCTCGCGGTAGCTGCGGTCCATGTAGGGAAAGCTGCGGAATTGTTCGAACTCGGTCAACGGCTTTGCCTCGGTGCACAGTGTCGTCCCGAGGCTCAATAACAGGCTGCCGACGAGCAGGGCATGACGTTTGCCAGGCTTCATTCGACCTCCCGGACAATGCGGTAAGCGGCTTGCTGTTCGCTGGCCTGAATGGCCAGGACCTGCTCGAGGATTTGCCCGGTAATCATGCCGCGCGAGATCAGGTGTTCGCCCAGCGACATGTGCTCGGCGTCGAAATCGATCAATGCCTGATTGAACAAAGACGCAGGCACCATGCCCCGCACTTGCAACAAGGTGCCCAAAAGCACTTGATGGTGACTGATGCGCTCCAGCAAGGCCTCATCGTCCTGATGACGTTCAAGTACTTCAAGCATGTGCTGCACATCCTTGTTCTGCCGGGCACCGGGATACCAGTAGCGAATGCCAAGCGTGACCCGCCCTTGAGGCGCGAGGCGGCAACGTACCGGACGTTTCAACTGTCGGCTGATCGCCCCCAGCGAAACCTGGCTCACCGGGCCCTCGGAGGCCAGCACCAGTTCGGCACCTTCCTCGGCCACCGGCAGCACGCCATAGTGAGTGGCGATCTTGCGCGGCACCGCGTCGATCAGGCGCCTGTCGATCTTGAACGGGTTCAGCGGCGCCCATTCCAGGTCCAGTTGTTCGGCCAGGGTCTGCACCAGTTGTGTGGTGTCGATGTGCCCGCGCAGCAGCAGTTCGTGGCCCAGGCGACGACGCACCGGGTTGGTGATGGCGGCTTCCAACTGCTCCTGAGTGATCAGGCCTTTTTCCACCAGGCGTTGGCCCAGCGGCGTGCGTTGCGCCTGTGTCAGTGCCGGGAACTCGTGAGTGGTCTTGTCCCAGGCCACGCGGCGAGAATCGCCCATTTCCATGACCTGACGCAGCGCGCGGATATTGGCGAAGAAATTGACGAAGTTGCTCCACATCATCCGCGGTGCAGACAGCAAACCCTCGACGATTCCGTAATAGCGAGTGACGAACCAGCCGCGCTGGAACAGCCGGTTAAGCAGCATCAGGCCATTGAGCCAAAGCAGTACCGAAAGCAGGGTGCTGTCAGCCAGGATCGAAGGGTATCGCCAGGCATTCGGGGCGATCACCGTCACCAGCCACATCACCAGCAGCACCAGAAACAGCAGGTTGACCAGAAAGCTCAACAGATAGGCGATCAGCCCGCGACGATCACGCCACAGAAAGTAATTGAGCAAGCCTTTGGGGCTCCAACCCAGATTCTTGGTGCCCTGGAACACGATACCAACGATCCAGCGGGATTTTTGCCGCACGGCGTGCTGCAAATCCCGGGGGAAATGTTCGCGAACGCAGATCACCTGGGAAAAGGCGCGGTTCATGCCGAACACCCAGGGCTGTTCCAGCGCCAGTTTGGGGTCGGTCACCGAGTAGCGGGCAAAGATGCACTTCATGCCTTTCTGCTTTAGGCGAAAACCGATGTCGTAGTCTTCGGTCAGGCTTTGCACGTCGAAGGCGATGCCGTCGCCATCCTCCAGCAGCGCACTGATGGCCCTGCGGCTGAAGCAGGTGCCGACACCGGCGCTGGGCACCTGGCCAGTCAGCGCCTCGCGCACGATGACGTCCTTGCCGTGGTTTTCGGCGAACTCATCGACATAATGCCCGGCAGTGAAACCTTTCCATTCCGGTGCATAGGGGTAGACCGGTATCTGGATCAGATCCTTGGCGGGCAACAGGTAGTTATAGAGGCGCAATTCCATGGGGGAGATCACGTCCTCGGCATCGTGAAGGATGAAACCGGCGAACTGGATTTTCGCCTCGCTTTCGAAGCGCAGGATGGTGTCGATGATGTTGTTCAGGCAGTCGGCCTTGCTGGTGGGGCCGGGCCGGGCACAGATCACCTTGTGCACGTTGGGATAGTGCAGGCAGACAGCATCGACGTCGGCCTGGGTCTCGGCGTCGTTGGGGTAGGTCCCGACGAAAATCTGATAGTTCTCGTAATCGATGGTCGAGGCCGCCAGGCGCGCCATCTCGCCGACGACACCGACTTCGTTCCACGCCGGGACCATGATCGCCAGCGGCTTTTCGGCAATGGAATAGAGCCGTTCTTCATCGGCGCGTTTGAATTTTTCGTAGATTCGCCAGCGGCGGATGAACTTGCGGCCCCAATACACCAGGTCGATGAACAAGTCATCGAGCCCGAGCAGGAACATCAGCAGGGCCAGGGTGATTGCGAGGTATTTGAGTCCGAACAGCACATAGGCGAAAAAATCGACAAGACCCAGACTCATACCGCTTTACCCGCCCTGGCGTGCTGCTTGAGCCAGACACCGAGGCGGTTGGCAATGCGCTCGCTGGCGTGGCCGTCGCCAAAGGGCGTGTACACGCGGCTCATGCGTTCAAATGTGGCGTCGTCGTCAAGCAACTGGCTGGCATGCCTGACGATGCGGTCGGTGTCGGTTCCGACCAGCAACACAGTGCCGCCTTCGAGCACGGAGGGGCGTTCGGTGACATCGCGCAGCACCAGCACCGGTTTGCCGATGGCCGGAGCCTCCTCTTGAATGCCGCCGGAGTCGGTCAGGATGAAGTGCGAACGGCCCATCAGCCAGACGAAATGCTGGTAATCCTGCGGAGCAATCAGATAGATGTTGGGTTTGCCCGAGAGCACGCTGTACACCGCGTTTTGCACCTGCGGATTGAGGTGCACCGGGTAGACGAACTGCACGTCGGGGTAACGCTCGGCAAGGCTGGCCAGGGCCAGGCAAATGTTGCGAAAACCGCCGCCGAAGTTTTCCCGGCGATGCCCGGTGATCAGCACCATGCGCCGGTTATCGTCCAGCACTGCCAGCGGCGAGTCGGCGGCCGGGTGCCACTGGGTCGTTTGCTGATGATCACGCATCCAGACAAGCGCATCGATCACGGTGTTGCCGGTCACCTCGATGTTGGCCTTGGGCACGCCTTCGCGCAGCAGATTTTCCTCGGCCTTGATGGTCGGGGCAAAATGCAGGTCGGCGATGACCCCGGTCAGATGCCGATTGGCTTCCTCCGGCCAGGGCGCCCGCAGATTGCCGGTGCGCAAGCCGGCCTCGACATGACCGATGGGCAGCTGACGGTTGAAGGCGGCGAGGGCGGCAATGAAGCTGGTGGTGGTGTCACCGTGAACCAGCACGATATCCGGTTGCACCCGTTCGTAGGCGTTGTCGAGGTGGGCCAGCAACTGTTCGGACAGGCCGTTGAGGGTCTGGCCCTGGGTCATCACCTGCAAGTCTTCATCGACGGCCAGTTCAAAGGAGTCGAGCACCTGCTTGAGCATTTCCCGGTGCTGGCCGGTGGAGCAAATGTTCAGTTCTATACCTGGCCAGTTGCGCAGAACCCGAGCCAGCGGGGCCATCTTGATAGCCTCCGGGCGTGTTCCGAACACCATCATGACTTTGAAAGACATGAACCCTCCTGGGACAACACACGCCGTAAGCGACGACGCAGCTGTTAAGACTGTTTATCACTTGAACATTGAATAAAGCAGTCGGACCCGGGGTTGTCCAATGAGGGGCAGGTGGGTCGTTCGTGTTCCAGGGCGACTATTGCAGCAGTCGTCGAAGAAAACGCTCAAGTGCGGGAGAGCAGTCAGTGATCCAGAAAAAATTCACACATGGATGCGGGTTTTTATCTGTCTCTCTCAGGACGCGACCTACAGAAAGTGCCGACTTGAGTAAGGCACGGGCATGATATTTTCGATGCGTCCGTCGAAGTTCACTGTCATGAACAGGCAGGAAAGGATTGAGAGGGGCAAATATTTTCTGCCAGCAAGGTAGAGCTAAAACCTGCTCCAGGGTGCTATTTTCAGTATCTCTAAAAGCACTTCAAGGAACATTTACATGACACATATCGTGCTGTCGCAAGTCGTGGCGAGCATTTCAGAATTGAAGAAAAACCCGATGGGTACGGTTGCCGCTGGCGGTGGACTGTCTGTTGCGATCCTTAACCGCAACGAACCGGCTTTCTACTGCGTTCCCGCCAAAGAGTATGAAGCCATGATGAATCGTCTGGAGGACCTTGAGTTGATTGCACTGTGCAAGGAGCGAGAGAACGATCCCACCATAAAGGTTTCAATCGATGACCTATGAGCTGGAGTTCTCGGATAAAGCCTGGAAAGAGTGGAAAAAGCTTGGAGATAATCTGAGGGAGCAGTTCAAAAGAAAGCTTGGGGAGCGACTTGTCAATCCGCATGTGCCCGCAGATCGGCTCAGTGGCCTTGGCAATGCCTACAAGATCAAGCTTCGCAGCGCCGGCTATCGCATGGTTTACCGTGTAAGGGACGAGGTCCTGGTGGTAACGGTGATAGCCGTGGGGAAAAGAGAGCGCAACGATGTCTACAGGGAAGCAGGTCAGCGCTAGCCCCTACTGTCAATTCAACCAACCATGCCACTCCGCACGGTAATGGTCATCAAAGCCCCGATTGTGAACTTGATACCCGCCCGTTGTAGCCAACGGTAGCGCTTGTGAAGTCGTGCGTTCGGTAACGCATTTCGCGTGTCGACACACATCCCTCTGATTCAAAACACTTTTCGATTTTCCATGCATTCGCTGCACATCCTGTGGCACACTTTCTGCTGTCTATTCCGTTGTTACATACCATGTTCCGGTATAGCGGAATAAACAACATTCTGGAGTGCTTGCCATGCATCACCGACCATCCGTGTTCAAAGCATGTGTTCTTTTGTTCGCAGCTTCTGTTGCTGCCGTGGGCGTGGCCCAGGCGGCGGACAGCAAGCTCGATAGCGTCCTGGCCCGCGGCAAATTGATTGTAGGCACCGGCAGCACCAATGCGCCGTGGCATTTCCAGGGCGCGGACGGCAAGTTGCAGGGCTTTGATATCGATATCGCCAGAATGGTGGCCAAGGGGCTGTTCAATGACCCGAGCAAGGTCGAGTTCGTGGTGCAGTCGTCCGACGCCCGTATTCCCAACCTGCTGACCGACAAGGTCGACATGAGTTGCCAGTTCATCACCGTGACCGCCAGCCGCGCGCAGCAGGTGGCGTTCACGCTGCCGTACTACCGCGAAGGTGTCGGCCTGCTGTTGCCGGCCAACAGCAAGTACAAGGAAATCGATGACATGAAGGCCGCCGGCGATGGCCTGACCGTGGCGGTGCTGCAAAACGTCTATGCCGAAGAACTGGTGCACCAGGCGCTGCCCAAGGCCAAGGTCGACCAGTACGACAGTGTCGACCTGATGTACCAGGCCGTGAACTCCGGCCGCGCCGACGCGGCGGCCACCGATCAGTCGTCGGTGAAATACCTGATGGTGCAAAACCCCGGCCGCTACCGCAGCCCGGCCTACGCCTGGAGCCCGCAGACCTATGCCTGCGCAGTCAAGCGCGGCGACCAGGACTGGCTGAACTTCGTCAACACGACCCTGCATGAGGCCATGACCGGGGTTGAGTTTCCGACCTACGCGGCGTCTTTCAAGCAGTGGTTCGGTGTAGACCTGCCTTCGCCGGCGATTGGCTTCCCTGTCGAATTCAAATGATCCCGTGAGAGCGGGGCGCCAAGACGCGCCCCGCTCAAGGTACTCCCGACCATGAACTATCAGTTGAACTTTGCCGCCGTGTGGCGCGATTTCGACACCTTGCTGGCAGGGCTCGGTCTGGGCCTGGAACTGGCGCTGGTGTCCATCGCGATCGGCTGCGTGATCGGCCTGCTGATGGCGTTTGCTTTGTTATCGAAGCATCGCGCGTTGCGGGTGCTGGCATCGGTGTACGTCACGGTGATCCGTAACACGCCGATTCTGGTGTTGATTCTGTTGATCTACTTCGCTTTGCCGAGCCTTGGGATTCGTCTGGACAAGATTCCCTCGTTCATCATTACCCTGTCGTTGTATGCCGGGGCCTACCTGACCGAGGTGTTTCGCGGTGGCCTGCTGAGCATTCCCAAGGGGCAGCGCGAAGCCGGCCTGGCCATCGGCCTGGGCGAGTGGCAGGTCAAGGCCTACGTCACGGTGCCGGTGATGCTGCGCAATGTACTGCCGGCCTTGTCGAACAACTTCATTTCGCTGTTCAAGGACACCTCGCTGGCAGCGGCGATCGCCGTGCCGGAGCTGACCTATTACGCGCGCAAGATCAATGTCGAGAGCTACCGGGTGATTGAGACCTGGCTGGTGACCACGGCGCTCTATGTCGCGGCCTGTTACCTCATTGCCATGATGCTGCGTTATCTCGAACAGCGTCTGGCGATCCGCCGATAGGAGGCCTCATGTACGAATCCCCCGGTTGGTTGAGTGAATTGTGGGTGGCACGCGAGCCCCTGTGGCAAGGTTTCGTGACCAGCGTGCAGGTGTCGGCGCTGGCGATCCTGCTGGGTACCCTGGTCGGCGTTTTTGCCGGGCTGGTGCTGACCTACGGCAGGTTCTGGATGCGTGCGCCGTTTCGTTTCTACGTCGATGTGATCCGCGGCACGCCGGTGTTCGTGCTGGTGCTGGCGTGCTTCTACATGGCGCCGGCGCTGGGCTGGCAGATCAGTGCGTTCCAGGCCGGTGCGCTGGGGTTGACGCTGTTCTGCGGCTCCCACGTGGCCGAGATCGTGCGCGGTGCGTTGCAGGCATTGCCACGCGGACAGATGGAGGCGAGCAAGGCCATTGGCCTGACGTTTTATCAGGCGCTGGGTTATGTGCTGTTGCCTCAGGCATTGCGGCAGATTCTGCCGACCTGGGTCAACTCGTCCACAGAGATCGTCAAGGCCTCCACGCTGCTGTCGGTGATCGGTGTCGCCGAGCTGTTACTCAGTACCCAGCAGATCATCGCCCGGACCTTCATGACCCTGGAGTTCTACCTGTTCGCCGGTTTTCTGTTTTTCGTCATCAACTACGGCATCGAGTTACTCGGCCGGCACATTGAAAAGCGGGTGGCTTTGCCATGAATCAGTCTCAAAATCCTGTACAGAACGGCCAACCCCTGCTGGACATTCGTGGCCTGCATAAACAATACGGACCGCTTGAAGTGCTCAAGGGCGTCGACCTGAGCATGCAACGCGGCAATGTCGTAACGCTGATCGGCTCCAGCGGTTCGGGCAAGACCACGCTGCTGCGCTGCGTGAACATGCTCGAGGAGTTCCAGGGCGGGCAGATCCTGCTCGACGGCGAATCCATCGGCTATGACGAGATCGATGGCAAGCGCGTGCGGCACGCGGAAAAAGTCATTGCCCGCCATCGCGCCATGACCGGCATGGCATTCCAGCAGTTCAACCTGTTCCCGCACCTGACGGCATTGCAGAACGTCACCCTCGGTTTGCTCAAGGTGAAAAAACTGCACAAGGACGAGGCCGTGGCGCTGGCGGAAAAATGGCTGGAGCGGGTCGGGTTGCTGGAGCGCCGCGATCACTATCCCGGCCAGTTGTCCGGCGGCCAGCAGCAGCGGGTGGCGATTGCTCGGGCCATTGCGATGAACCCGAGCCTGATGCTGTTCGACGAAGTCACCTCGGCGCTTGACCCGGAACTGGTGGGTGAAGTGCTCAGCGTCATCAAGGGGTTGGCCGAGGACGGCATGACCATGTTGCTGGTGACCCACGAAATGCGCTTTGCCTTCGAGGTGTCGGACAAGATCGTCTTCATGAATCAGGGGCGTATCGAAGAACAGGGGCCGCCCAAGCAACTGTTCGAGCGCCCGCAATCGCCACGACTGGCGGAATTTCTCAAAAGCACGCGTTTTTGATCCTTTGATTTTCAAGCAGGAGACATACCCATGAGCATTACTCGTTACGGCACCGGCAGCACCGCCGCTGGCGGCCAGCCTCGTCCTTTTGCCCGCGCCGTTGAAGCCGATGGCTGGCTGCACGTGTCCGGGCAGGTGCCGGCGGTGGACGGCGAGATCATTACTGGCGGTATTGTCGAGCAGACCCACCAGACCATGAAGAACCTGATCGCGATCCTCGAAGAAGCAGGCTATGGCCTGGAAGACGTGGTGCGCGCTGGCGTATGGCTGGACGATCCGCGGGATTTCACCAGTTTCAACAAGGTTTTCTCCGAGTACTTCAAACCTGAGCATGCACCGGCCCGGGCCTGTGTGCAGGCAAGCATGATGGTCGACTGCAAGGTCGAGATCGACTGCATTGCGTACAAGAAAAAGGCCTGAAACCGAGTCGTACCCATCGCGGGCAAGCCCGCTCCCACAGGTTCCGGGGTGTAACCAACATTTGTGGGCAACCGAGCACTTTGTGGGAGCGGGCTTGCCCGCGATGGCGGCCTTACGGTCGACGCAGCACTCTGGGTAAACTCCCGGCACTTTGAATGGGAACCACTGAAATGACCGAAGACACCATCAAGCGCCGGGCACGCGGTCTGGACCGGGCGTTCGATATCCTCGACTACCTCAAGGAGATCGGCCAGCCGCTGCGTCCGAACGACATCGCCAACGGCATCGGCAGCCCGAAATCCACGGTCTACGAACTGGTGGCTTCGCTGCTGGAGCGGCGGATTCTGGAGCCGGTCGGCAAGGACGGTCACGTGTACCTCGGCCGTCAGCTGTATTTCCTCGGTCAGGCACATTTGCGCCACTTCGACCTGAGTCGCGAGGCCGATCATGCCTTGCAGGACATCGTCAGCCAGACCCGTGAAACCGCCCAGATGTGCCTGCTCAACGGACGCAAGTACACGGTGGCGTTGATGAAGGAGGGCGAGCGGCATTTTCGTATTTCCTCGGACATCGGCGAGAACGCGCCCATCCCCTGGACGGCCTCTGGGCGCCTGCTGCTGGCACACCTGAGCGACCAGGAGATCATCGACCTGATCGACCACGACGACTTCATCCTGCCCAACGGCGAGCGCCTGCCACTGGAACAGTTCCTGAAGGAAATCCGCCAGGCCGGCATTGACGGTTTCTTCTCGTTCGACAGTGTTGCCGACACCTTTACCCATTGCTTCGCCGCCCCGGTCAAAGACCCGGACGGCGTGGCCATTGCTACCCTTTGCATCGTCGCCCCAAGGGCCGATGCGAAAACCAATTACAACGACTACCGCCGGGTGCTGATCGACAGCGCGAACAGCCTGGCCCGTCGCATCAACGAATAACAGCGGCTGCCCCGCAGCCGCGTGGATGAGGAGTCCGAACATGTCTTCTGCCCCGAACACCGCCGCCGTGGAAAAAGGTTTTGCACGCATCGGCGCCAGCCTGGTGCGTGACGTCAGCTTGCCGGTGCTGGTGCTGCATCGCCAGGCGCTGGAGCACAACATCCGCTGGATGCAGGACTTTGTCAGCAACAGCGGTGCGGAACTGGCCCCCCACGGCAAGACCAGCATGACCCCGGCGCTGTTCCGCCGCCAACTGGACGCCGGTGCCTGGGGCATTACCCTGGCCAGCGCCACGCAAACCCGTGCCGCCTACGCTCACGGTGTGCGTCGGGTGTTGATGGCCAACCAACTGGTGGGCACACCGAACATGGCATTGATCGCCGACCTGCTGGCCGACCCGTCATTCGACTTTTATTGCATGGTCGATCACCCGGACAACGTGGCCGAGCTGGGCGCCTACTTCGCCTCGCGTGGCGTGCGACTCAACGTCATGATCGAGTACGGCGTGGTCGGTGGTCGTTGCGGCTGCCGCAGCGAGCAGGAAGTTCTCGATCTGGCCAAGGCCATTGCCGCGCAGCCGGCACTGGCCCTGACCGGCATCGAAGGGTACGAAGGGGTGATTCATGGCGATCACGCGGTCACGGGCATCCGCGATTTCGCCGCGTCATTGGTGCGTCTGGCCGTGCAGTTGCAGGACAGCGGCGCGTTTGCCATCGCCAAACCGATCATCACGGCATCCGGGTCGGCCTGGTACGACTTGATCGCCGAGTCGTTCGAGGCGCAGAACGCGGGCGGGCGCTTCCTCAGCGTCCTGCGTCCGGGCAGCTATGTGGCCCATGACCATGGTATCTACAAAGAGGCGCAATGCTGTGTGCTCGACCGCCGCAGCGACCTGCATGAAGGTCTGCGTCCGGCGCTGGAAGTCTGGGCGCATGTGCAGTCGTTGCCGGAACCGGGATTCGCGGTGATTGCCCTGGGCAAGCGCGATGTGGCCTACGACGCCGGCCTGCCGGTGCCATTGCTGCGCTACAAGGCCGGCGTGGTGCCCGCTGCGGGCGACGATGTCAGCGCCTGCAAGGTGACGGCAGTGATGGACCAGCATGCGTTCATGAATGTGGCGCCCGGTGTTGAGTTGCGCGTGGGCGACATCATTTCCTTCGGTACGTCGCACCCGTGCCTGACGTTCGACAAATGGCGCACGGGGTGCCTGGTGGATGAGCAACTGAACGTCATCGAGACCATGGAAACCTGTTTCTAAGCCTTCAGACCGCGGCGTGGCCTTCGCGGGCAAGCCTCGCTCCTACGAGATCTCATTGTCTGTAGGAGCGAGGCTCGCCCGCGAAGACGCCCGATCAGACAACTGCGAACTACCAGAGCGCCCACATCAATGAACACCATCGGTAACCTGGGGCCCGACACCCCACGCATCGCCCTGATCGGCGAGTGCATGATAGAGCTGCAACATCGCGCCGACGGCAGTCTGCAACAGAGCTTTGGCGGCGATACCCTGAACACTGCGGTCTACCTGTCCCGGGAACTGGGCACGGCCGGTGCCGTGGACTACGTCACCGCGCTGGGCGATGACAGTTTCAGCGATGCCATGTGCCAGAGCTGGGCTGCGGAAAACATCGGCCTGGGCATGGTCCAGCGACTGCCCGGCCGCTTGCCGGGTTTGTATTGCATCCAGACCGACGCCGCCGGTGAGCGCCGTTTCCTTTATTGGCGTAATGAAGCGGCGGTGCGCGATTGCTTCACCACCCCGGCCGCTGCGCCGATCCTGGCGGCATTGCCGGATTACGACGTGCTGTATTTCAGTGGCATCACCCTGGCCGTGCTGGGCGAGCGGGGACGAGAAAAATTGCTGCAAGTGCTGATCGAGGCCCGCCAGCGCGATGCGCGGATCGTCTTCGACAATAACTATCGGCCACGCCTGTGGGCCTCGGTGGAGGACGCGCGGGCGGCGTATCGCAGTGTGTTGCCGCACATCGACCTGGCATTGTTGACCGTCGATGACGAACAGGCGTTATTCCACTTTGCCGATTGCGCGGCGGTATTCGAGGCTTATGAGCAGATCGGCACGCCGGAGGTGGTCCTCAAGCGGGGCGCCGAGGCCTGCCTGATTCGCTGTGGCGGTGAGTCATACGAAGTACCGGCGCAGAAGGTCGAGCGGGTGGTGGACACCACCGCGGCAGGGGATTCGTTCAGTGCGGCGTACCTGGCCAGTCGACTCAAGGGCGGTAGCCCGGTGGAGGCGGCAGAGGCGGGGCATCGGTTGGCGAGCCGGGTGATTCAGGTGCCTGGGGCACTGATTCCGAAATAGCGTCGGATGGCCGCTGGCTGCGCCATCGGATCGCTGGCAAGCCAGCTCCCACAAGGATTTGTGCACTGCCTCAGATAGCGGCTACACCAAGGATCCTGTGGGAGCGGGCTCGCCCGCGATGAGGCTCTAAAGCCAACCGCTCAATCGCGGAAAAACACCTGCACCAGGTGATAACCGAACTTGCTCTTGATCGGCCCATGCACCACCCGCAGCGGTTTCTTGAAGATCACGGCGTCGATGGCGCCGACCATCTGCCCTGGACGCACCTCCCCCAGGTCGCCGCCACGTTTGCCGGAAGGGCAGGTGGAGTACTTCTTGGCCAGCACATCGAAGGCTTCGCCCTTGGCGATGCGTTGCTTGAGTTGTTCGGCTTCTTCCGAGGTTTTCACCAGAATGTGGCGGGCTTGAGCTTTCATGGGCAGATACCTTGCAACGATGGGGGCAGCGGGGCGCGCGATTATGCCCTAACTCACCGGGGTTGGCCGATCATCTGGCGAATCTTGTTGGCCAGCAGATCAACGGAAAAGGGTTTGGCCACCATGTCCATGCCTTCTTCGAGGAAACCCTGGCGTTCGGCAGCCATCTGCGCGTAACCGGTCATGAACAGCACTTTGAGTCCGGGGCGGTGCTGGCGGGCAATCTCGGCCAGTTGCCGGCCGTTCATGCCCGGCAGGCCGACATCGGTCACCAGCAGATCGATTCGCAGGCCTGATTCGAGCAAGGGCAGGGCGGTCTTGGCATCTTCGGCTTCGTGGGCGCGATAACCCAGCTCCTTGAGCAGGTCGAGCACCAGCATGCGCACCGCTGGGTCGTCTTCCACCAGCACCACGGTTTCCCCGGCAATCGCCGGTGGCGCTTCGCCGATCACCGGTGGCAATACGTTTTCCTCTTCGATCACGTGCAGACGTGGCAAATACAGGCGCACGCTGGTGCCCTGACCCGGCAGGCTGAACAGGTTCACATGCCCGCCGGACTGCTGGGCGAAGCCGTAAATCATCGACAAACCAAGCCCCGTGCCCTGGCCGATGGGCTTGGTGGTGAAGAACGGATCGAACGCCTTGGCCAGCACCTTCGGGGTCATGCCGGTGCCGTTGTCGCTGACGGCGATCATCAGATAGTCGCCGGCCTTGACCGGTTCGAGGGTGTTGATGTCGCTGCTGTCGAGGTAGACGTTGGCGGTTTCGATGCACAGTTCGCCACCTTCAGGCATGGCGTCGCGAGCGTTGATGACCAGGTTGAGCAGGGCGTTTTCCAGCTGACTGACATCGGTGCTGACCGACCAGACGTCCTCGGCCAGTTGGAACTTGAGCTCGATGTGGTCGCCCTTGGTCCGGCGCAGCAGATCCTCCAGGGAATGAATCAGGTCGTTGGGATTGATCGGCCTGCGGTCCAGCGATTGGCGCCTGGAGAACGCCAGCAATCGATGGGTGAGCGCAGCAGCACGGTTGGCCGAAGACACGGCGGCCTCGGTGAAGCGACCGATTTCCGCCGTGCGCCCGTCGGCAATGTAGCGCTGCATCAGGTCCAGGCTGCCGATAATTCCGGTGAGCATATTGTTGAAGTCATGGGCGATACCGCCGGTGAGCTGGCCGACCGCTTCCATTTTCTGCGCATGGCGCAGCGCGTCTTCGGCGCGTTCACGTTCGAACATTTCGTTCTGCAGGCGCTGGTTGGTCTCGGCCAGTTGCTGAGTGCGCGCGGCGACCCGTTCTTCGAGGGTTTCATTGAGGTTGAGCAGGGCTTGCTCGGTGCGTTTGCGCTCGGTTTCGTCGATCACAAAAATGTAAAAGCCGTTCACTGCGCCATCCGCCCCATGGCGCGGCAAGTAGTTCATCAGCGCATGGCGGATGCTGCCGTCGCGGTGCGGCGTGTTGATGCTGAAACAGCAAGGCTTGCCGCTCAGGGCCTGGGCAATGTGCTCGGCACGCAGGGCATAGGCTTCATCGCCCAGTACTTCGCGAATGGTGCGGCCATAGAGCTCCTGGGGCGTCAGGCCGTACCAGTCCAGATAGGCCGAGTTGTTCAGGCGAAAACGTTCCTCGCGGTCGACATAGCTGATCAGGATCGGCATGGCGTTGATGATCAGTTGCAGCTCGGTCTGGCTCTGGCGCAGGGCCTGCTCGGTGTTCTTGCGTTCGGTCAGGTCCAGGGCGGCGCCGAGGAAGCGGATTGGCCGGCCATGATGGTCCTTGTAGCAGCGCCCGCGAGCGAACACCCAGCGCAGTTGGCCATCGGCTTGCAGCAAGCGATATTCCTCGGCGTACTCGGTGCTGTGAGTGATGCAGTGCTTGATGCTGCGGGCGATCAGCGCGCGGTCTTCGAGGTGGACAGCGTGCAGGTAGGCACTGATCGGCAATTGACTGGCCAGCGCCGGATCGATGCCGTGCAATTGAGCGAATTGAGCGTCGGCGATAAAACGGTCTTCACCGATATCCCAGTCCCAGGTGCCGACCGTGTCGGTGGCGGCCAACGCCAGTTGCAGGCGCTCCTCGATGTCCTGTTGCGCCTTGAGACTGGCGGCCGAGCGTTGCTCCAGTTCGCGCGCAATGCGCCGGCGCTCGTTGGTTTCGATGGCGGTGACCAGGATTCCGGCCACCTCGGCATTTTCGTCGCGGATAGGGCTGTAGGTCAGGTCCAGCCAGAAGTCGGAATCCTTGCCATCACGCTGCAGGGTAAAGCGCTGTTCGCTGTAGGAGCGCACCTGACCTTGCAGGACGGCGCTGTAAATCGGGTCGGTGAAGTCTTTGAGTTCCGGCCAGACCTGGTGTGTCGGTTGTCCGAACGCTTGCGGATGCTTGTTTCCGGCCAGCAGGGCGAAGCCGTCGTTATAGATCTGCGTCAGTTGCGGCCCCCAGAGCAGCAGCATCGGCATGGGCGAATGGATCACGATGTCCACGGCGGTTCTCAGGCTCTGTGGCCAGTGACTGGCTTCGCCCAGCGGGCTGCTCGCCCAGTCCAGTCGGGCTATCAGGGCCTGGGCATCGCTGCCGGTCGGTGATGCGTTCATCAAGGTGTCCTGCACATGAGTCGGTGTAACGGCGCCTACGAAGCGGGCGGTACCGCTGGATGACCCGACACCTCATCGGTACGGGTCATCTTGTCAATTGAATGCTTCACGGGTGCTTTTTGCCATGAAAATCGATGCGTTGTTGATCTTCACCGGACTCACACGCGACCCCTGTAGGAGCGAGCAAGCTCGCGATGGTCGTCAACGATAACACTGGTGGCCTGACGCCCCGCGGTGTTCTGTCGTCCATCGCGAGCTTGCTCGCTCCTACAGGGGAGGGCGATTCAAACCTGAAGTTCAGGGCGGTTGCGAAACTGCTCCAGTGCCTCGGGATTGGCCAGTGCATCGGTATTCTTCACGGCCTGCCCATGCACCACATTGCGCACGGCCAACTCGACGATCTTGCCGCTGATGGTCCGCGGGATATCGGTCACTGCGACGATCCTTGCCGGCACATGGCGCGGTGTGGTGTTGGCGCGAATGACCTGGCGGATCTGCTGCTGCAACGCGTCATCCAGTTCCACGCCTTCGCGCAAGCGAACGAACAGCACCACGCGCACGTCTTCCTGCCACTGCTGACCGATGGCCACGCAGTCGAGTACTTGCGAGACCTTCTCCACTTGCCGATAAATTTCCGCCGTGCCGATGCGCACGCCGCCCGGATTGAGCACGGCGTCGGATCGTCCGTGGATCAACATGGCGCCATGGGGGCGCTGCTCGGCGTAATCGCCCTGTGCCCAGACACCGGGAAACTGGCTGAAATACGAGGCCCGCAGTTTTTCGCCGTCAGGGTCGTGCCACAGGCCGATCGGCATCGCCGGGAAGTGGCGGGTACACACCAGTTCACCTTTTTCGCCAATCACGGGTTGGCCGTTGTCGTTCCACACCTCCACGGCCATGCCCAGGCTCTTGCCCTGCATTTCGCCGCGACGTACCGGCTGCAGCGGGTTGCCGTTGATAAAGCACGAAACGATATCGGTGCCACCGGACATCGAGGCCAGGCAGACGTCGACCTTGAGGTCACGGTAGACGTAGTCATAACTCTGTGGCGACAGCGCTGAACCTGTGCAAAGCAGCGTTTTCAGGCTGCTCAGGTCATGGCTGTGCATGGGTTTGAGACCGCTGCTTTCCAGCGTTGCGAGAAATTTGGGGCTGGTGCCGAACACGCTGATGCGCTCATCGTCGATCAGGTCGATCAAGCGTTCGGGACCCGGATGGAACGGCGAGCCGTCGTACAGCACCACGGCGCTGCCCACCGCCAGCGCCGAAACGAGCCAGTTCCACATCATCCAGCCGCAGGTGGTGTAGTAGAACAAGCGCTCGCCGGGGCCGAGGTCGCAATGCAGGCCGTGTTCCTTGACGTGTTGCAGCAGCACGCCGCCCGTGCTGTGGATGATGCATTTGGGCACGCCGGTGGTGCCGCTGGAATAGAGGATGTACAGCGGATGGGCGAAGGGCACGGCCACGAAGTCCGGCTCGCCGCCGACAAAATAGAAATCGTCCCAAAGCGTCACGTTGGCCGAGGTTTGGTAGTCCTCGATGCGCGCTTGAGGGCAGGCGTACGGCACGATCACCAATTGTCGCAGGGACGGCAGGCGTTCGAGGATTTCATTGATCTTGACGGTCTGCTCGATGGTTTTACTGGCGTATTGGTAGCCGGCGCAGGTGATCAGCACCTTGGGTTCGATCTGGCCGAAACGGTCGATCACACCCTGGGTGCCGAAGTCCGGCGAGGAGCAGGACCAGATCGCGCCGAGACTGGTGGTGGCGAGCATGGCCACCAGGGTTTGCCAGGTATTGGGCATGCAGGCGGCCACCCGGTCGCCGTAAACGACACCGGCGGCGATCAAGCCATTCTGGAAGCCGGCGACATGTTCGGCCAGTTCCGCCCAGGTCAGGTGTTCGCGCTGGCCGTTTTCAGCCACGGCGATGACGGCAATCGCGTCGTCGCGACGGCGCAGCAGGTGTTCGGCAAAGTTCAGGGTCGCACCGGGAAACCACTGGGCGCTGGGCATTTGCGCGCCTTCGAGCAACACCGCGTCGGGTTGCTCATGGAAGCGGATATCGAAGAAATCGACGATGGCCTGCCAGAAGTCCCCGCGCTGATCGATGGACCATTGATGCAGGGCAGGGTAGTCATCGAGGTGCAGGTGGTGTCGCTTGCTGACGAAGCGCCGAAAGGCCTCCATGCGGGTCTTGCCAATGCGCTCGGCGCTGGGTTGCCACAATATTTCGGACATGATTTGCCTCTTTTTGTTTGTTCACACGGCGATCCCCTGTAGGAGCGAGCACGCTCGCGATGGTCGTCAACGATAACGCTGGCAGCCTGACACCCCGCGGTGTTCTGACACCCATCGCGAGCGTGCTCGCTCCTACAGGATTAAAGCGCGTTGATTATTGTGCCAGCCACCCACCATCGACATTCCACGCCGCCCCCCGCACCTGGCTGCCCGCTTCGCTGCACAGGAACAGCACCAGTTCGCCCAATTGCGGCGGGGTCACGAATTCCAGCGAGGGCTGTTTCTCGGCCAGCAGGTCATGTTGGGCCTGCTGCGGATCGATACCGGTCGCGGCGCGGTCATCGATTTGCTTCTGCACCAGAGGTGTCAGCACCCAGCCGGGGCAAATGGCGTTGCAGGTGACGTTGCTGGTGGCCGTTTCCAGGGCGACGACCTTGGTCAAGCCGATCACCCCGTGCTTGGCGGCCACATAGGCGGCCTTGCCGGTCGATCCCACCAGGCCATGCACCGAGGCGATGTTGATCACCCGGCCCCAGCCCTTGGCGCGCATGCCCGGCAAGCTCAGGCGAGTGCTGTGGAAGACCGAGGACAAATTGATGGCGATGATCGAATCCCAGCGCTCCACCGGGAATTCGTCCACCGGCGCCACATGCTGGATGCCGGCATTGTTGACCAGAATGTCGACGCCGCCGAATTCATGTTCGGCGTAGGCGAACATGTCGGCGATCTGCGCCGGATCACTGACGTCGGCCGGGTGGTGGCCGACTTTGCCGCCGAACTGCGCAACTTCGGCGATCACCGTCGATGCATCGCCGAAACCGTTGAGGATCAGGTTGGCGCCGGCCTTGGCCAGGCTCAGGGCGATGCCAAGGCCGATGCCGCTGGTGGAGCCGGTGACCAGTGCGGTCTTGCCCGAAAGAGTCGTCATGAAAACCTCACACAATGCCAGTGGCGTAGAAAGTACCGATCACCACAAAAACCGCCAGGGTCTTGATCAGCGTAATACAGAAAATGTCCTTGTAAGCCTCGCGGTGGGTCAGGCCCGTCACCGCCAGCAAGGTGATCACCGCGCCGTTGTGCGGCAGGGTGTCCATGCCGCCGCTGGCCATCGAGGCCACGCGGTGCAGCACTTCCAGCGGAATATTGGCGGCGTGGGCGGCACTGATGAACTGCTCGGACATCGCCGCCAGGGCGATGCTCATGCCGCCCGATGCGGAGCCGGTGATACCGGCCAGCAGGGTCACGGTAATCGCTTCGTTGACCAATGGGTTGGGAATGCTCTTGAGCCAGTCCGCCAGCACCAGGAAGCCTGGCAGCGAGGCGATCACTGCACCGAAGCCATATTCCGAGGCGGTGTTCATGGCCGCGAGCAATGCGCCGCTGACCGCGCTTTTGCTGCCTTCGGCCAACTTGCTGCGGATCGCCTGAAAGCCGAATGCCAATACCATCAGGATGCCCACCAGCAGAGCGGCCTGCACCGCCCAGATCGCCGTGAGCTTGGCAATCTCGGTGGTCACCGGCGCGGCCATGCCCGGCAGTGCCAGGCTGTGCGTCTTGCCATACCACTGGGGAATCCACTGGGTGAACAGCAGGTTCATGATGCCCACGGCCAGCAGCGGCGACAGGGCGATCCAGGGATTGGGCAGCTTGAGGTCGGCGGCGGTTTCCGGTTCGTTGCGCAGCTCGGTGCCGTAGCCTTCACCGGCACGCTGGGCCTTGTTGCGCTGGCGCTGGAGAAACAGCATGCCGGCGCAGAACACGAAAATCGTCCCGATCAGCCCCAGCCATGGCGCCGCCCACGCCGTGGTGTTGAAAAAGGTGCTGGGGATGATGTTCTGGATCTGCGGGGTGCCG
This sequence comes from Pseudomonas sp. NPDC089569, assembly GCF_050280625.1. NCBI lineage: Bacteria > Pseudomonadati > Pseudomonadota > Gammaproteobacteria > Pseudomonadales > Pseudomonadaceae > Pseudomonas > Pseudomonas sp. NPDC089569. Next base: position 94,840 of record NZ_JBNNVQ010000010.1, on the reverse strand, counting down.
GGCAGGGCATCCATGGTGAACGAGAACGCGCCAAGGGCGATGGTCGCCGGGATCAGGCGCTTGGGAATGTTGCTTTGGCGGAACATCTCGGCGGCAAACGGGTAGACCGCGAACACCACCACGAACAGCGACACGCCGCCATAGGTGAGCAAGGCGCACACCAGCACGATCACCAGCATCGCCTGGCGGGTGCCGAGCAGGCCGATGGCGGCGGCGACGATGGAGCGCGAGAAACCCGACAACTCGATCAGCTTGCCGAACACCGCGCCCAGCAGGAACACCGGGAAGTACAGTTTGATGAAACCGACCATCTTCTCCATGAACACGCCGGTGAAGGCGGGCGCAACGGCAGAAGGATCGGTCAACAGGACGGCGCCGAGGGCGGCAATCGGGGCAAAGAGGATAACGCTGTAGCCGCGGTAGGCGGCGAGCATCAGCAGCGCGAGGGCTGCCAAGGCAATTATCACACTCATGGTGTGTCTCCTGGGATTGTTATTGTTGTAGATGAAACTGGGCAGGAGAGGGCTATAGCGGGTTTCGTGCCAAGAACTTAAGTGATTGAAATGTAAGGAGATATTAGAAATATAGGAATGTGTTTTGGGACTTTTGTCTCTATTTTGAGACTTGTTGTGGCAGTGAGGGCCTCATCGCGAGCAGGCTCGCTCCCACAGGTTCTGTGGTATCTGTGGGAGCGAGCCTGCTCGCGATAGTCTTTCTACCAATGGAGATGGATGTCTCCTTATGGAGACTCGGCGATCCCCAGCGCCACCATTTTCTTGTACAGCGTCGAGCGGCCCAGCCCCAGTCGCGTGGCGGCCTCGATCACCTTGCCCCCGCATTGCGCCAGGGTGCTCTGGATCAGTTGCCGGTCGAAGCGCTCCCGCGCTGCACTGAATGTCTCGTGCTCCACCGGCTCGATCGTCAGCGGCGCCGGGCGCGCCACCGGGGTGAAGGTGCCGATGGCCGCGCGAATATCCGTTGCCGACAACCGCAGGTCATCGCTCAGTAACGCCGCACGCTCCAGCACGTTGCGCAGCTCGCGAATATTGCCCGGCCAGGCGTGCTCGCCCAACAATGCCAACGCCTGGCCGTTGAGTTCGTGCTGGCTGCGCAGTTCTTCCAGGATCGCTTCGCTGAGGGCGGGCAGGTCGTCCAGGCGATCCCGTAGTGGCGGTACATGAATCGGCAGTACGTTGAGGCGGTAGTACAGATCGGCGCGAAACTCGCCTCGTTTGATCGCGGCTTCCAGGTCGGTGGAGGTCGCGGCGATCACGCGCACATCACTCTGGATGACCTCGTTGGAGCCCACCGGTTCGAACTCCTTTTCCTGCAGCACCCGCAGCAGTTTGCTTTGCAGCGGTAAGGGCATGTCGCCGATTTCATCGAGAAACAGGGTGCCGCCTTGGGCGATCTGCAATTTGCCGGCACGGCCCTTGCGGTCGGCGCCGGTAAAGGCGCCGGGAGCCGTGCCGAAGAACTCGGCCTCCAGCAGCGACTCGGGGATCGCCGCGCTGTTGATGCTGACAAACGCCTTGTGCGCACGTGGCGAGGCATTGTGGATGGCCTGTGCCAGCAACTCCTTGCCGGTGCCGGTTTCACCCAGCAACAGAACGGGTGAATCCGTGCTGGCACTGCGACGGGCACGGCGTTTGACTTCCAGGCTGGCGGCGCTGGTGCCGATGAAGTGGGCGAAGTTGTATTTGGTTTGCCGCGCGCGCAACAGCGAGCGTGTGGAAGCCAGCTCTTCCTGCATGCTCATGTAGCGCTTGAGCATCGGCGACAGGCTGCGCAACTCGTCGAACAGGGCGAAGCCGATGGCGCCGATCACTTCGCCTGCATCATCGTGAATCGGCAGGCGCATGACCACCAGCGGTTCCTTGGGGGTGTCCTGCATGTCGAGCAGGATCGGCCGGCCGGTGCGCACCACTTCGCGCAGCAGGCTTCCGGGAATCACACTTTCACAGGCCTTGCCGATGGCGCCTTCGGCCGATTGCAGGCCGAAGCGCCGGGCATAGCGTTCGTTCATCCAGACGATGTTGGCATCGCGGTCGACGATCACCGTGCCCTCGCTCGACTGCTCGATGATTTCGAACAGCGAACGGATCGCCAGCAGGCGTACGCGCTGGTAGTCCTTGAGGCTTTCGGTGGTGTTCATGGGTATTGATCCTGAATTTTTGTTGTCTGGACTGGCGTCATCGCGAGCAGGCTCGCTCCCACAGGGGACATCGATCAAATGTGGGAGCGAGCCTGCTCGCGATGGTTGCGACGCGGTCCCAGGCCAGGCGCCGGATCATGCCTGCCCCAGATGCGCCGCCGCCAACAGCTCCTTGGTGTAGGGGTGCTGGGGTGATTCGAACACCTCGTGGCTGGCGCCGCTTTCCACGACCTTGCCATCCTTGATCACGATCATGTCATGGGCCAGGGCGCGCACCACCGAGAGGTCATGGCTGATGAACAGGTAGGTCAGGCCATGTTTCTCCTGTAGCTGGCGCAGCAGGGCGACCACTTGCTTCTGCACGGTACGGTCCAGCGCCGAGGTCGGTTCGTCCAGCAGGATCAGCGCCGGCTTGAGCACCAGCGCCCGGGCTATGGCGATGCGTTGTCGTTGGCCGCCGGAGAACTCATGGGGATAGCGATGACGGCTTTGCGGATCGAGGCCGACTTCCTGCAATGCGCGGATCACCGCGGCATTGCATTGCTCGGTGGTCAACTCGCTGTGCACCTCCAGGCCTTCGCAGATGATCTGCTCCACGGACATTCGTGGGCTGAGGCTGCCGAACGGGTCCTGGAACACCACCTGCATTTTCTTGCGCCATGGCCGTAGTTGCTTTTGCGTCAGACCCTCCAGCGCCTGACCCTGGAAACGAATGCCGCCCTCGGAGTCGAGCAGGCGCAGGATCGCCTGACCCAATGTGGATTTGCCGGAGCCGGACTCGCCGACAATGCCCAGGGTCTTGCCGCGCTGTATCTTCAGGCTGATACCGTCCACGGCCTTGAGCCAGGTCTTGCGCTGGAACAACCCGCCGCCGACGGCAAACTGCACCCGCAGATCATCGACTTCCAGTACGTTTTCCCGCTCGTCCCGGGGCAGTGCCTCGCCTTCCGGTTCAGCGTTGAGCAAGACGCAGCTGTAGGGATGCTTCGGCTCGGTGAAGATGGTTTCGCAGCTGGCCTGCTCGACAATTTCGCCGGCCTTCATCACACAGACGCGCTGGGCGATGCTGCGTACCAGGTTCAGGTCATGGCTGATCAGCAGCAGCGACATGCCCAGGCGCTGCTGCAGCGATTTGAGCAGCAACAGAATCTTGCGCTGCACCGTGACGTCCAGTGCAGTCGTCGGCTCGTCGGCGATCAGCAGTTCGGGCTCACAGGCCAGGGCCATGGCGATCATGACCCGCTGTCGCTGGCCGCCGGACAACTGATGGGGATAAGCCTTGAGCCGCTCCTTGGGTTTCTGGATGCCCACCAGATGCAGCAACTCCAGAATCCGCGCCTGCGCGGCCTTGCCCGCCATGCCCTTGTGCACCAGCAGGGTTTCGCCGATCTGTTTTTCGATGCTGTGCAACGGGTTGAGAGAGGTCATCGGCTCCTGGAAAATCATGGCGATGCGGTTGCCGCGCAGTTCACGCAATTTTTTGGTGTCGGCCCCCACCAGCTCCTGGCCGCGATAGCGAATGCTGCCCGTAGTTTGTGTGCCGCAGTCGGGCAGCAGTTGCAGGATGGAGTGGGCCGTCACCGACTTGCCCGAGCCCGATTCGCCGACCAGGGCCAGGCATTCGCCGGGGCGGATGTCCAGGCACAGGTTGCGCACGACGGTCTGGCCGCTGAAGGCCACGCTGAGGTCACGTACTTCGATCAGGTTGGTCATGTCAAACAGTCCGCATCAAGACCGAGGGTCAAACGCATCGCGCAGCGCCTCGCCAATGAACACCAGTAAAGTCAGAATCAGGGCGAGGGTGAAGAACGCTGTCAGCCCCAGCCAGGGGGCTTGCAGGTTCTGCTTGCCCTGACCGATCAGTTCGCCCAGCGACGCACTGCCGGCAGGCATGCCGAAGCCCAGGAAATCCAGGGCCGTGAGGGTCGAAATGGCCCCGGTCAGAATGAATGGCAGGTAACTCAAGGTGGCGTTCATGGCGTTGGGCAGAATGTGCCGCACAATGACTTTGCTGTCGGTCAGGCCCAGCGCGCGGGCGGCCTTGACGTATTCCAGATTGCGCCCGCGCAGGAATTCGGCGCGCACCACATCCACCAGCGCCAACCATGAAAACAACGCCATGATGCCCAGCAGCCACCAGAAATTCGGTTCGACGAACCCCGACAGGATGATCAACAGGTACAACACCGGCAGTCCCGACCATACCTCCAGCAACCGCTGTCCCAGCAGGTCGACCCAGCCACCGTAGTAGCCTTGCAAGGCGCCGGCGGCAATGCCGATCAGCGCGCTGACGAAGGTCAGCATCAAGGCGAACAGGATCGATACCCGGGCACCGAAAATGACCCGTGCCAGCACATCGCGCGCCTGGTCGTCGGTACCCAGCCAGTTCACATTCGTGGGCGGACTCGGGGCCGGTTTGTTCAGGTCGTAGTTGGGTGTGTCATCGCTGAAGGGGATCGGCGGGAACAGCAGCCAGCCGCCGTCTTTCTTGATCAACTGCTGCACATAATCACTGCGGTAATCGGCCTGGAACGGCAGCTGCCCGCCAAATTCCTGCTCGGTGTAACGCTTGAAGGCCGGGAAATACAACGAGCCTTGGTAGCTGACCAGCAACGGCTTGTCATTGGCGATCAATTCGCCGCCCAGCGTCAGCACGAACAGGCCGATAAACAGCCACAACGACCACCAGCCACGACGGTTTTTCCTGAAACGTTCGAATCGACGACGACCTAGCGGAGAAAGCTTGAACATCAGGCATTCCTCGCGGCGAAATCGATGCGTGGATCGACCAGGGTGTAGCACAGGTCGCCCACAAGCTTTATCAGGAGACCGAAGAGGGTGAAGATGAACAGCGAACCGAACACCACCGGATAGTCCCTGGACACTGCCGCCTCGTAGCTCATGCGGCCCAGGCCGTCGAGGGAAAAGATCACTTCGATCAGCAGGGAACCGGCAAAAAATACGCTGATGAAGGCCTGGGGAATCCCCGACACCACCAGCAACATGGCGTTGCGGAAGACGTGACCATACAACACCCGGCGCTCGCTCAGGCCCTTGGCGCGGGCGGTGACCACATACTGCCGGGTGATTTCATTGAGGAACGAGTTTTTGGTGAGGATGGTCAGGGTCGCGAACCCGCCGATGACCAGTGCGGTCACCGGCAGCACCAGGTGCCAGAAGTAATCGGCCACCTTGCCCAGGGTGGACAGCGACTCGAAGTTGTCCGACACCAGCCCGCGCACCGGGAACCAGTTCAGCGACGTGCCGCCGGCGAACACCACGATCAGGAACATCGCAAAAAGGAACGCCGGCATGGCATAGCCGATAATGATCGCGGTACTGCTCCAGATGTCGAAATGGCTGCCATGATGCACGGCCTTGCGGATGCCCAGGGGAATCGACACCAGGTAGGTGATCAACGTGGCCCAGAGGCCGAGGGAAATGGTCACCGGCATTTTCTGCACGATCAGCTCGGTGACGGTGGCGCCGCGAAAGAAGCTCTTGCCGAAGTCCAGGCGTGCGTAACTGGTCAGCATCAGCCACAGGCGTTCATGGGCGGGCTTGTCGAAGCCGTACTGTTTTTCGATGTCCTTGATCAACTGCGGATCCAGGCCACGGCTGGCCCGCGAGGTGCCGCTCATGGACTCGCCCGATCCACCGCCGACGTTGGCTGCGCCAATACCCTGCAAGTGAGCGATGGCCTGCTCCACCGGGCCGCCGGGAGCCGCCTGGACGATGACGAAATTGACCAGAAGAATGATGACCAGCGTCGGAATGATCAGCAGCAGGCGCCGCAGGATGTAAGCCCACATCAATGCGGTCCTCCGGGTCTGCCGCGGCGGATGCGTTCGGCGGTCATTTGCTGGTTGGTCAGAGGTGTGGTGCTCATCTCCCACCAGCTCTCGATGGCTTCGTCATTGCTGGCCTGTACATTGGGAATGCCGAAGCGGTTCCACCATACGGTGGACGTTCCCGGCGGGTAATAGTTGGGAATCCAGTAGTAGTTCCATTGCAGCACACGATCCAGTGCGTGGGCATAGCGCAACATATCGGCCTGGGTGTTGGCGCGCACCAGTCCGTTGATCAGGGTATCGACTGCGGGGTTCTTCAGCACCATGTAATTGTTGGCGCCAGGATCGGTGGCCGAGACCGAGCCGAAATAGTTGAACAGTTCGCCGCCCGGCGAGGTGGTGACCGGGTAGCCGGTGACGATCATGTCGTAATCACGGCTCATCAGACGGTTGATGTACTGGGACGCGTCGATGCGGCGGATATTCAGGTCGATGCCGATCTGCTTCAGGGTGCGTTTATAGGGCAACAGCAGGCGATCCATGCCGTTCTGGCTGACCAGGAACGTGAAAGCCAGCGGCTCGCCCTCGGCGTTGACCAGTTGATCGCCGTCAGGTGTCCAGCCAGCTTGCTTGAGCAACTCCAGTGCCTGCAGCTGTTTGTCGCGGATCAGGCCGCTGCCATCGGTCTTGGGTGCCTGGAAGACCTGGGTGAAGACTTCGTCGGGGACCTGCCCGCGCAAGGGCTCGAGAATGGCCAGTTCACCGGCATCCGGCAGTTGCCGGGCCGCCAGTTCAGTATTGGAAAAGAAGCTTTGTTGGCGGATGTACATATTGCGCATCATCTGCCGGTTGCTCCACTCGAAATCCCACAGCATGGCAAGCGCCTGACGCACCCGGCGGTCCTGGAACATCGGTTTTTGCAGATTGAACACAAAGCCCTGGCTCGCTTGCGGTGCCTGGGTCGCCAGGTGAGCCTTTTGCAAGCGACCGTCGCTCAGCGCCGGGCCTTCATAGCCGATGGAGTAGCCGGTGGCGGAGAACTCGCGGTTGTAGTCGTAGGCACCGCCGCGCAGGATCTGGCGGGCAACGTCGGTATCACCGAAATACTCGATGCTGAAATGGTCGAAATTGTAGAGGCCACGGCTGACCGGCAGGTCCTTGCCCCACCAGTCGGCGTTGCGTTCGAACGTGATGCTGCGTCCCGAATCGACCTTGGCCACCTTGTACGGACCGCTGCCCAGCGGTGGTTCGTAACCGCCACCTCCGGCGAAATCACGGGTTTTCCACCAGTGCTCGGGAAACACCGGCAGGGTGGCGATATCCAGTGGCAGGGTACGGTTTTCGTTGTTTTTGAAGTCGAAACGCACGGTCAGGGGCGACTCCACTTCGACACCCTTGACGTCGGCGAATTGCGTGCGATAACGCAGGCTGCCCTGGGTCATCAACAGATCGAAGGTATAACGCACGTCTTCGGCGGTGATGGGCTTGCCGTCGGCAAAACACGCCTTGGGGTTGAGGAAGAAGCGCAGGGACAAGCCGTCATCGGAACGTTCCATCTTCTGCGCGACCAACCCATAGACCGTGTAGGGCTCGTCCAGCGAACGCTGGGCCAGGGGCGAATAGAGCAGGCCATCGATCTGCGTGACGCCGATGCCTTTGTCGATGTACGGCGAAACATGGTCGAAAAAGCCGATTTCGACCGCCGAGCGGCGCATCGTGCCACCCTTGGGTGCCTGTGGGTTGGTGTAGTCGAAGTGACTGAAGCCGGCCGGATACTTGGCCGGTTCGCCGTATACGGTCAATGCATGTTGTGGGGCGGCGCTCACACCGGTGGCGCCCCACAGCAGGGCCATGGCGGTGAAGAACACAGTAGGGAAAGCCAGTCGCATTGTCAGCCTTGGAGCCGGGTGGTCGTTAACGACAAGTTGTACGCTAGCGGCGCGTCCCTCGCCAGCCGAATTCATATCCGAAACACAACGGCCCACCAAAAGGCGGGCCGTTGTGGCTCAAAGCCGGGGCTGATCAGTCCTGGCGGCTGGTCACTTCCAGCAGGTGGTAGCCGAACTGGGTCTTGACCGGACCTTGCACGACGTTGAGCGGTGCGCTGAAGACCACGGTGTCGAATTCCTTGACCATCTGGCCCGGACCGAACGAACCCAGGTCACCGCCCTGGCGGCTGGAAGGGCACGTGGAGTTGGCTTTGGCGACTTCGGCGAAGTCTGCACCCGCCTCGATTTGGGCCTTGAGTTCATTGCACTTGGCTTCGCTGGCGACGAGGATGTGGCGAGCAGTGGCACGAGCCATGGGGAATTACTCCTTTGGATGTTCGATAAAGTGGCGAGCCTACCGGATTCAGTGGGCGAATTCTCCTCAAAGTTCCATTTCACGCGGCCTGGATGGCCGATGCTCGTCAAAGACCGGCATTTTTCAGACGTTCGGCGTGTTGCACATACAGGTCGATGGGGTCGATGCCATGTCTGGCGGCAATGCCTGGCTGACGCAGAGTGGCCAAGTGATCCAGTGGATAGTCGGAGCGAATGACCTTGCCCAAATGAGAGCTGAAGCGTCCGACCAGGCCATCGTTCTGCCCGATTTCGGTGACAAAGAAACGGGACAGGGCACACAGGCAGGCGTGTACCGGGTCAAGGGTGTTGAGTCCGCCATCGGGCAGGTTGTTCTGCAGCACGCCGCTCCAGGAGTAATAGCCCACGCCGTTGACCTTTTCGCGGCCTTCACCGCCTCGGATTTCCGGCAGCCCCTGCGGGTACTTGTCGTTGAACGTGGCCACGCCTTCGGTGGTCAGGGCGTTCAGCGCGGCGATGGCGTTCTGCTGCATCCCGCGCTCTGCGCCCATCAATGAAAGAAAGTTCGCAAATAGAATTGCGACTTTTTCGGCAACCTGTTCCGGCAATCTTCCGGGCGTGAGGGCCTTGCGCAGGACGTCGGCGACCTCTGAACCCTGGTTCGGGCCGCTGACGGATGTGACTGAAGCGACAGCCGTTGGCGCAATCGCTGCTGCATAACGAGCGGCCAACGCGCCTTGGCTATGACCGAAGAGATTGACTTTGTCGGCGCCAGTGCGTTCCCGCACCCGTTCGATTTGCGCCAGCAACTGCGCACCTCGTGCTTCGTTGCTGTGGGTTGCCGACAGCTGTGGCACGAAGACTCGCGCACCAGCGTTTCGCAAGGCCTGTCTGACGTCATGAAAGAGTGAGATGCTGCCTATCACGTCGAAGCCCAGCAGCCCGTGAACCAGCAGGATTGGATAGTGAGTCTGTGCATTCCGTTGCATGTTTTTGTCCTTGTTCAGCAGTCAGGGAAATTGCCCTGCGCCTCACTCTAAAACACTCGGATGCCAGCGCGGCGTGTGAAAAGGCCGCGCTGATCGGGCGAAAGCGGATTAAACAATCGCCGAAAAATCAGGGCTGCCAGCCCCCGTCATAGAGGCTGGGCAGCGGTGCAAGATTCATTGATGTCCAGTGATGCGCTGCGCACGTAGCCGTTCCGCTGTCTGGCGCAGGAGATGTTCGGTGTCGCTCCAGCCCAGGCAGCCATCAGTGACCGAAACGCCGTATTCGAGCGACGGACCCAACGGCTGGCAGCCTTCGAACAAATGACTTTCGATCATCATGCCGATCAGCGATCGATCACCTCGCAAGCGCTGTTCAAGCACATCGTTGAACACCAGCGGTTGACGTAGCGGGTCTTTACCGCTGTTGGCGTGACTGCAGTCGACCATGATACGGGGCGGCATTTTGAGTCGGGTCAAGTCGCTGTGCACCTTGGCAACGCTGGCGCGATCGTAGTTCGGGCCATTATGACCACCACGCAACACCAGATGGGTGTCCGCATTGCCCGGCGTCTGAATGATCGCCGGGTGTCCCTGGCTGTCGACACCGAAATGGCGGTGCGGATGAGCCGCCGAACGCATGGCGTCACTGGCCACCGTCACACCACCGTCGGTGCCGTTCTTGAAACCGACCGGCATGCTCAAGCCGCTGGCCATTTCGCGATGAATCTGTGATTCGGTGGTGCGCGCTCCAATGGCCACCCAGCTGAGCAGGTCGTCGAAGTAGCCGGCGGCCATCGGTTGCAACAATTCGGTTGCCACCGGCAAACCCAGCATGAGCATTTCACGCATCAGCTGACGGGAAAGGGTCAGGCCCCCCGCCATGTCATCACTGCCGTCCAGATGCGGATCGTAGGCCAGGCCTTTCCAGCCAACCGTGGTGCGGGGCTTTTCGACGTACGCGCGCATGACCAGCAGCATTTCTTCGCTGACGTCATTGGCCAGGCGGGCCAGGTTGGCGGCGTATTCAAGCGCGGACTCGGGGTCGTGGATCGAGCAGGGACCGACAATGACCAAAAGACGGGCGTCTTCGCCGTCGAGGATCGCGCGAACCGCATGGCGATGGGCGGCGACTTGTCGGCTCAACGCGTTGGTGAGCGGCAGTTGTTGTTTGAGTTGCAACGAGCTGGGCAGACGCAGGGTCAGTGCTTCATTTGCAGGGTTCAAGGTGGACAGTGGCAGAGCAGAAACGGACGAGTTCATGTTCGGGCTTCCTGGGCTGGTGGCGGGTGCATTCCCCGCGCACTCGGCCCTACAAGGGTGTTCGACAATTGGCCGGATTGGCTGTGTGTGTTGACTTGCCACCTGTAGGCGACCGATCGGAGGCGGCAGGCTGTCCCGAGCGGAGGGTGGTAAATCGCCAGGCGGTAAAACTGTCGTAACGGTAATAAGTGGCGTAGTTCATTTTCTTGATCCTCTGAATGTCTGGTGCGATGCAAAAATGTAGGGGCCAGAAAAAACAAAACCCCCGGTCGGGAGGCCGACCGGGGGTTGAGAATTCTCTGGTGGCGACCCGTTCAAATTGGGCGCCGTGTGGGTATCAGGCGCGCCAGTGGCTAAACCAATACCCAAAATAAAAGCTGACCGGAGCACAAGCCTTTGCCACTCGTGCAGCCGCAACCGAGCGCGAGGCGCTGGCGGTACGAAGCGGTGAAAGGGCGTTGAGCATGCGAGATCTCCGATGGATGCACCGAGCTTACTAGAGCCGGATGCGAGGATTCAATCAGAAAATGCTATCGGACAAAGAAGCGTGTTCTATCGATCGGGTGCCCGGAAGGTTGTGACACACTTCGTGCCCGCTCACCGCATAACGTCATCAGGACAGACCATGACGCCACTGATTATTGCAGCTGCCCAATCGACTTCAATCGCCGGCGACCTTGCCGGGAACATTGCCCGGCATCAACGTTTCATTCGCCTGGCGGCGGAGCATGGCGTGCAACTGCTCGTATTTCCTGAACTGTCATTGACTGGCTACGAAGGCAGGCTGGCGGCGGAGCTGGCTGTGGCACCGGAGGCTGTCGTGCTTCAACCGTTGCGGGACATGGCGCGGCAAGCCGGCGTAACGACTGTGGTGGGAATGCCGATTCGCCTTTCGGACAATGCAGCGGTGCAAATCGGTGCACTGGTGCTGGGCAGCGATGGCTCTCTAGGGGTCTACAGCAAGCAGCATCTGCATCCGGGAGAGGAGGTCGCGTTTGCTCCAGGCGTCGGAGGCCAGCCGTTGAAGATCGGCACCGATACGGTTGCATTGGCCGTGTGTGCCGATTTCTCCCATGCCAGCCATGCGGTTGCGGCCGCGCAACAAGGGGCAGATGTCTATGCCGCGGGGGTGCTGATCACGGAGCCAGGCTATGCCCCGGACACGGCATTGCTGCAGGGCTATGCCGCAGACCATGAGATGGCGGTGCTGATGGCCAACCATGGTGGCGCAACCGGAGGCTGGGCGTCCGCGGGACGCAGTGCAATCTGGGGGCCAGACGGCTCCCTGGTTGTCGCCGCTTCAGGTACGGGCGACCTGATGGTCATTGCCCGGCGCGATGCCGAAGGCTGGACCGGGCAACTTGTGACGCTGACGGAGGCCTGATGAAGTATGAATGGCGCGAGGCGACGGACCGCGACCTTGAATTTGCCCGCGACCTGACTCGCCGCAACATGCTGCGCTACTACATCGAGCATGACCTGCTGTGGCAGGACCAGGCGTTCGATGTGGGCTGGAAGGGGCGCGAGAACCGATTGATCATGCAGGGTGACCGTCGGGTGGGGTACGTCAGTCTGAGCCGCGACGCCAGGGCCTTGTACATCCGGGAGATACAGGTTGTCGAAGCGTTTCGCGGGCAGGGCGCCGGTTCCTGGGCGATCGATCAGGTCTTTGCCATGGCGTGTCGGGAGCGGCGCCCGGCACTGCGATTGACGGTGTTTGAAAACAACCCGGCGCGAGCGTTGTATGAAAGAAAGGGATTACAGGTGGCAGGAAAGGATGAGTGTTTCTTCAGAATGCAGCGCGATGTCAACGGGCCAGCGCTCTGAAACTCGCGGGCTACACGGCTTTCAAGATAAATGGAAACTTTTTAAATGACGCTTTCCGCTAGGTCTGCCGGAAGCTTTTTTGCTAAGGTGTCGGCAACCCCAATAAGACCATATCACGAGGTGTCTGCTTGATTAGGGTGCTGGTGGTCGATGACCATGATCTCGTTCGTACAGGCATTACACGAATGCTCGCTGACATCGATGGCCTTCAAGTAGTCGGCCAGGCCGAGTCGGGGGAGGAATCCCTGCTCAAGGCGCGCGAGTTGAAGCCCGATGTGGTGTTGATGGACGTCAAGATGCCCGGTATCGGCGGACTCGAGGCGACCCGCAAGCTGTTGCGCAGTCATCCGGATATCAAGGTTGTTGCAGTCACTGTCTGCGAGGAAGATCCGTTTCCCACTCGGCTGCTGCAAGCCGGTGCCGCGGGCTACCTGACCAAGGGGGCAGGATTGCCGGAGATGGTCCAGGCGATCCGCCTGGTGTTTGCCGGGCAACGCTATATCAGCCCGCAAATTGCCCAGCAACTGGCGATCAAATCCTTTCAGCCCACCAATGACTCGCCTTTCGACGCCTTGTCCGAGCGGGAGATTCAGATTGCATTGATGATCGTCGGATGCCAGAAAGTCCAGATCATCTCCGACAAGCTGTGCCTGTCGCCCAAAACCGTAAATACCTACCGTTACCGCATTTTCGAAAAGCTTTCGATCAGCAGTGATGTCGAGTTGACGCTGCTGGCGGTTCGTTACGGCATGGTTGATGCCAGCCTCTGAAAATGACTGAAAAATTTGATCCAGGCGCGTTTCTGTCGACTGTCAGTGGGCGCCCCGGTGTGTATCGCATGTTCGATAGCGATGCGCGCCTGCTTTATGTCGGCAAGGCCAAGAATCTCAAGAATCGCCTGTCGAGCTACTTCCGCAAAACCGGTCTGGCGCCCAAGACGGCTGCGCTGGTGGCGCGTATCGCCCAGGTTGAAACAACCATCACGGCCAACGAAACCGAGGCCTTGCTGCTTGAACAGACCCTGATCAAGGAATGGCGGCCGCCGTACAACATCCTGCTGCGTGACGACAAATCCTATCCCTACGTATTCCTGTCCGATGGCCGGTTCCCGCGATTGAGCATTCATCGCGGTGCGAAAAAGGCCAAGGGCAAATACTTCGGCCCGTATCCCAGTGCCGGGGCGATTCGAGAAAGCCTGAGCCTGCTGCAAAAGACGTTCTTCGTTCGCCAGTGTGAAGACAGCTATTACAAGAACCGTACGCGTCCCTGTCTGCAATACCAGATCAAGCGCTGCAAGGCGCCTTGTGTCGGTCTGGTCGAGCCCCAGGTGTATGCCGAAGATGTTCGACACTCGGTGATGTTCCTCGAAGGCCGCAGCAATGCGCTGACCGACGAATTGTCGGCAGCCATGGAGGAGGCCGCGATCAACCTGGAGTTCGAGCGGGCCGCCGAGTTGCGGGATCAGATCGCGTTACTGCGTCGGGTCCAGGATCAACAGAGCATGGAAGGTGGGACCGGTGATGTCGATGTGATCGCGGCGTTCGTCAATCCGGGAGGTGCCTGCGTCCACTTGATCAGTGTGCGCGGTGGACGGGTGCTGGGAAGCAAGAACTTCTTCCCGCAAGTCGGTATCGAAGAAGATGTTTCCGAGGTCATGGCGGCGTTTCTTGGGCAGTACTTCATCAGCAGTCCTGAACGCGACCTGCCGAGTGAACTGATCGTCAATGTGGTCCACGACGACTTCCCGACACTGATTGCGGCTATCGAAGAGTTGCGTGGTCGCGAATTGACCATCAGCCATCGAGTACGCGGCACGCGCGCGCGCTGGCAACAGTTGGCAGTGACCAATGCCGAGCAGGCCCTGGGGGCTCGCCTGGCGAATCGGCAACACATCACCGCACGCTTCGATGCGCTGGCCGAAGTGCTGAACCTGGACGAGCCGCCCCAGCGTCTGGAGTGCTACGACATCAGTCATTCCAGCGGCGAGGCGACGGTGGCGTCCTGTGTGGTGTTCGGTCCCGAAGGCCCGCTCAAATCCGATTACCGCCGCTACAACATTGAAGGCGTGACAGCCGGGGATGACTATGCGGCGATGCATCAGGCGTTGACCCGACGCTTCAGCAAGTTGAAGGACGGGGAGGGCAAGCTGCCGGACATCCTGCTGGTGGACGGCGGCAAGGGGCAGTTATCGATGGCCCGCGATGTCCTCAATGAACTGGCGGTACCCGACTTGATTCTGCTGGGTGTGGCCAAGGGGGCGACGCGCAAGGCGGGTTTCGAAACCCTGTACCTCAACGATGCCGCCCATGAGTTCACCTTGCGCGGTGATTCTCCCGCGCTGCACCTGATTCAGCAGATTCGTGACGAAGCTCACCGCTTTGCCATTACCGGGCACCGGGCTCGTCGTGGCAAAACCCGTCGTACGTCTACACTTGAGGGGGTTGCCGGCGTCGGGCCGACACGCCGCCGCGATTTGTTGAAACATTTTGGTGGATTGCAGGAGCTGTCTCGTGCCAGCATCGAAGAGATCGCCAAAGCACCCGGGATCAGTAAAAAGCTCGCAGAGTTGATTTATGCAAATCTGCACAGCGAGTAGAATGCCACCTCACCTCGTAGCCAGTTGTGCCGATGAATATCCCTAATCTGATTACCGTTCTACGCGTCCTGCTCATACCGATCTTCATTTTGCTGTTCTATTTGCCTTATCAATGGAGCTATCTGGCATCAGCCTCGGTCTTCGCATTTGCCGCTGCCACCGATTGGCTGGACGGCTACCTGGCCCGCCGCCTGCAACAGAGCACGCCATTCGGGGCCTTTCTCGATCCCGTTGCCGACAAGCTGATGGTGGCCGTTGCGCTGGTACTGCTGGTGCAGGAGCACGGTAATTTCTGGCTCACACTGCCGGCTGCCGTGATCATTGGTCGTGAGATCGTGGTGTCCGCGCTGCGCGAGTGGATGGCCGAACTCGGCGCCCGTGCGCACGTCGCCGTATCGAACCTGGGCAAATGGAAAACCGCTGCACAGATGCTGGCACTGGTGATCCTGCTGGCCAATCCATCCGATTTCAGCTTCTGGGTGTTGTTGGGCTACGCCTTGTTGATGGTTTCTGCCGGCCTGACATTGTGGTCCATGGTCCAGTATTTGCGGGCTGCCTGGCCACATCTGAAGACCGACGTTGAAAATAAATAAAACTTTTTTGAATCAAAGGGTTGACGGGGCTTCTGGATTCTATAGAATGCGCCACACCAAGACGCGGGAATAGCTCAGTTGGTAGAGCACGACCTTGCCAAGGTCGGGGTCGCGAGTTCGAGTCTCGTTTCCCGCTCCAAGATGTCGGTTTGCAGAGGTCCACTGGATGCTGCAGGCCTTGAAAATAGAGGCTTCGGCCTCTTTTTTCGTTCCGGCAAATTCTACCGAAATCTACCTGCAGCCACGAATTTTAAGTACATCAATAAGTACATCGAAATTCGGGTTTCATGCGTAGCCCTTTCCAGATAGATGATGCATTGCCGGAAGCCGTACATCTCTCCTCAAACGATCGAGACGAGGAGATGTGTTCATGCCTTTGACTGATACGGCCGTTCGCAACACCAAGCACTACGGAAAAGACTATACCCTCAAGGATATGGACGGGTTGTACCTGTTCGTTGGCGCCAAGAGTGGGAAGAGCTGGCATTTTCGTTTCTATTGGCTTGGCCGGCAGGTTCGAATATCGCTGGGAAGTTATCCGGAAATTTGCCTCAAGAAAGCCCGATTGGCTCGAGACCAGGCGCGGACCTTGGTTGCACAAGGCATTGATCCTCGCGCAGTCAGAAGGGAAGAGCGCCTGGCAGCCTGCGCAGCGGTTGAGAACTCCTTTGCTGCCGTATTCCTGGCTTGGCGCACATTCAAGGCTGTCACCCTCCATACAGGCCGCCAGAGCACTCTTTCTCAGATCGATCGTATCTTTGCCAAGGACGTAATGCCCTGGCTAGGCAAGCTTCCTATCGTCGAGATTTCTCGTCAGCATCTGATTGAGTTGTTACGCAAGATCGAGGGGAGGCAGGCGTTTACAACCGCGGAAAAATGCCGGACCTGGTTCAATCAGTTGTTTCGATACGCCATGGTCGAGAAAGGGCTCATGTCCAACCCAGCGGCAGACCTCGATATAGTCGCGCTTCCCAAGCCTCCTGTGTCGCACAACCCGTTTTTACGTATGGAGGAGCTACCGCTGTTTCTCCAGAAACTGCGTCGTTACCCAGGCAGCACTACTACGCAGTTAGGCCTGAGGCTCCTTTTTTTAACGGGGGTGCGGACGGGGGAGCTGCGGGCGGCACTGCCGGGGCAGTTTGATCTTGATCGGGGAATCTGGACCATTCCTGCCGTGATCGTAAAGCAGTTGCAGACTCGCCAGCGGAAAGAAAGCAACACCATTCCACCGTACATTGTTCCGCTGTCACGACAAGCGATAGAGATCGTTAGAGAGCTTTTGAAACTCAAGCGTCCGGCGCAGCACTACCTGATTTCCCATCGCAACGATCTGTCCAAACAGATCAGCGAGAATACGCTCAACGCTGCGTTGAAGCGCATGGGCTATCACAGCCAGCTTACAGGGCACGGCATCCGTGCGACGCTCTCTACAGCATTGAACGAGCTTGGCTACGACGAAAAATGGGTGGATGCACAATTGTCGCACGCAGATCCGAATCAGATTCGTGCAACCTATAACCATGCAATGTATGTCGAGCAACGGCAGAGGATGATGCAGGATTGGGCGGACCAGCTTGATCGATGGGAGCGAGGAGAGAAGGGGGTTGTTGCTGCTCCGGTGTCCAATCTATCGGGTGAGTTGGACATGATTGCCGAGTACCTGAAAAAACTGTCAGCAGGTGGAAGTCCAATGATCGGCCGGGCCTTGGGGCGTGAGCGCGCAATATCAGTCCGCAGACTCTGATGTATCGATCACATAGATGTAGTGGTCAATTTATCCCTGAAATGATGTTAGTTTTTCTTCGGAGTGAGCTGGCACTTCAACGCAGGGTTTGAGTGCCAGAAACGAAAAGAGGGCCACTATGATACTTGGGTAGCGATTTCATGATTTTACGCCATCGTCTTAAAACACGCTTCCAACTCCACTCCATAAAGCTCAAGTAATTCATCTACTTTAAAAGACTTTCCAGTAGTGGTGTGAGACCCATACCGCTTTCTCGACAGCTTATTTGGAATCAGGGTTGAATAGCATCAGGCAAGAGCAGAAGTATCGGAGTGTGTTTCTGCTGCGCAAGCGCCTACATGGCGCAGAAAACTGACCAGGCAGGGGTTATCATTTTGACGGTTCCATACGATCCCGAACTCCACGCTTGGTGCCTGTGGGATCGGTTTGAAGATAACCCCAGGAATCTGCATCTTTCGCATCGCCAATGGGACTACTGATACACCCATGCCTTCTGCGACAAGGTTGACGATGGTTTGTTGCAGGTGCGGCTGTATTCGAATCCGCGGTTCGAAACCTGACCGTCGGCAATAAGCAAGCACTGTGTCGTGCAGTAGTGGGGCGATTGTCCGCGGTGAAAGAATGAAGGGGGCGTCTTTGAGTTGGCCAACATCGAAGGCATCAGCTGTTGCTTGTGGATGATCAGCAGGTAATGCGATACACAGCGGCTCGTCGTGGAGAGGGAAGTAACAGCTATTTTCCTCATCGGATACCTTAAAGGTGAGAGCCAGATCAGTGTCCCCGGTTGTTACCGCCTTCTCCATGTCTTTGGGCAGCAGCTCGTTGAGTTCCAGTCGTACCTCTGGAAAGGTATCCGTATAGCGTTTGATCAACGCAGGCATCAACGTCCAGGCTGCGACGGAGGTAAAGCTCACACGAAGCTCGCCGCGTTCACCCCGGGCGCTTGCTCTTGTAGACCGAATCGCAAGCTCCAGCGCGGCTACTACCGACTTGGCGTGCGCTTGAAAATCCAACCCTGCCGCAGTGAGCGTGACTGCTCGCGAATGCCGAGCGAACAACATGACCCCCAGTTCTGCCTCAAGCGCCGCGATCTGGCGGCTCAGCGAGGGCTGAGTCAAATGCACGGCGGTTGCCGCTTTACTGAAATGCAAATGCTCAGCCAAGGCGAGAAAATTTCGAAGCTGGCGTAATTCGATCATCTATGCGTTACGCGTATTGTTGGATAGCTCAATTGTCATTGGACTGCATGAATTGTCAATCGTACGCTTATCTGCCCAATCGATATCCAAGAACTCAAGTGACTACAGTTTTTTCCATCGTTTTGCCCATCTTCGCGCTGATCTTTTTGGGGTACGTCTGCCGAAAAACTAATCGCTTGGGTGAAAGTGCAGCTTCAGAAATCAATCGGATGGTGGTGTGGCTTTGCCTGCCAGCACTCATTTTTAAGGTCACTGCCACCGCGACCTGGAGTGAAATCTGGCAACCCGCGTTCATTTTCACTTTCAGCGTGGGGTGCTTGATGATGTTCTTCACCACGCTCTTCTGGCGACTGGTCCAGCGCCGCCCCCTTGTCGAAGCCAGCATTGATGGTTTGAGCGCGTCGTATGCCAATACAGGCTATATCGGGATTCCGCTTTGTCTTCTGGTATTCGGCCACTCTGGGCTGGAGCCAGCGCTTATTTCGTCTCTGATTGTGGTGTGCGTGCTGTTCGCTATCGCGGTGATTTTTGTTGAGATCGGCCTGCAGCAAGAGACCAGCATCGGCAGCGCGGTACTCACCGTACTCCGTGCCTTGGTGAAGAACCCGATGGTGTTATCACCCATTCTTGGTGCTGGCTGGGCACTGACGGGTTTGGGGCTGGCCAAGCCTGTTTTGCATCTGCTGGATATGCTCGCTGCCGCAACCACTCCTTGCGCACTTATCTCGCTCGGTTTGTTCCTCGCAGAAGAGCAGGAGGGAAATCAGCAAGGTGCGTGGCCCTTGGTCATCATCAAACTCATCGGGCAGCCTTTGCTAACCTGGTACTTGGCCTTCAAAGTTTTCGAGCTACCACTGATGTGGGCGCAGGCTGCTTTGTTGTTGAGCGCACTTCCCACCGGCACGGGGCCTTTTATGCTGGCAGAGTATTACAGGCATGAAGCTGGTGTGGTGTCGCGAAGTATTCTGCTCTCGACTCTGTGCTCGATGGTGACGTTGTGCGTTTGCCTCTATTGGCTTGGCGTTTGACTGAGTTTTAATGGGGGGCGTTGGGGCACTCCCCAGGCTCTTCAGGCACACACGATCGACTGCTTCCGAGTATAGGGGCAGCCGATCAATGAAAAACCTATCCTTTCCGCAGGTCTCAGAGTGTAGCGTCTACCGATTCAACTGGCCCGTGCGGCTCGTTCGCCCGCATTCTCCGCGGCGTCATTCGCATACCGCGACAAGTCGAAGCCCTCCGTGCGGATGGCTGACTTCTTTCTGGAAAGCATGTCGGCAAGCAGTCGTCCGGAGCCGCAGGACATAGTCCATCCCAGTGTTCCATGACCGATGTTCAGAGACAGGTTCCTGAATTTTGTAGGTCCGATGATCGGGGTTCCATCCGGTGTCGCGGGGCGCAGTCCTGTCCAGAAGGTGGCGTGTTCCAGGTCCCCACCACCTTGGAACAAGTCGTTGGTCACCATCTCCAGTGTTTCCCTGCGTAGCGGATTCAGTGAAAGATCGTGCCCCATGAGTTCCGCCATGCCACCTACGCGAATACGCTTGTCAAAACGCGTAATGGCGACCTTGTAGGTTTCATCCAGGATCGTTGAAGTGGGTGATCTTTCAGGCTCGATGATGGGGATGGTCAACGAATAACCCTTGAGCGGGTATATCGGTGCCTGAATGCCCAATGGCCTCAACATCTGTGGGCTGAAGCTACCCAAGGCCACGACGTAGTGATCGGCGGTCTCCAACTGCCCATTGATGCGAACACCGGCAATGTTGTCGCCAGCAACCTCGATGCTTTCGACCTGCTGATTGAACCGGAATTCCACACCCAGATTCGTCGCGATCCTGGCCAGTTTCGAGGTGAACATCTGGCAGTCGCCAGTCTGGTCGTTTGGAAGCCGCAAGGCTCCGCTCAGCTTGTGTTTGACATGCTCAAGCGCTGGCTCTGCACGACCAATGCTGTTGCGGTCGAGAATTTCGTAAGGGACGCCAGAACGTTCCAGCACCGCAATATCCTTGGCGGCGTTGTCAAACTGCGCCTGAGTGCGGAACAGTTGCATCGTTCCCAGCTGTCGAGACTCGTAATCGATGCCGGTTTCAACTCGTAGTTCGTCCAGACAATCGCGGCTGTATTCGGAGAGGCGAACCATGCGCTCCTTGTTTACAGCGTATCGGGCGGCGGTGCAGTTTCTCACCATCTGGACCATCCACAAGTACTGGTCGAGATTGGTAGTGGGCTTGATCGCCAACGGCGCATGGCGCTCGAACAACCATTTGAACGCTTTCAACGGCACACCCGGTGCCGCCCAGGGAGAGGCGTATCCGGGGGATATCTGTCCCGCATTGGCGAAACTGGTTTCAAGTGCCGGGCCGGCCTGGCGGTCGATCACCGTCACTTCGAAGCCTTCCCGCGCCAGGTAGTACGCACTGACTGTGCCTATCACGCCACTCCCCAGTACCAGAACACGCATTTCAGTTCTCCTACAACGTTATAGGCGTCATCCCGAAGTGCCTTTAGAAGTGGCG
This sequence comes from Pseudomonas sp. NPDC089569, assembly GCF_050280625.1. Lineage (NCBI taxonomy): Bacteria > Pseudomonadati > Pseudomonadota > Gammaproteobacteria > Pseudomonadales > Pseudomonadaceae > Pseudomonas > Pseudomonas sp. NPDC089569. The sequence goes on along the minus strand of NZ_JBNNVQ010000010.1, from coordinate 73,864 downwards.
GACCTCCGGGATGATCGCAAGGGCATTGATCTATCTCAGTATTCGGGCTTTAGTTCGCCTCGCGGACGGCACTCAGGAAAGCTTTTGTGCGTTCCTGCTGCGGATTTGTAAACAGGGCCTCAGGCGTGCCCTGTTCATGGATCCGCCCCTGGTGAAAAAAGCAGACGCGGTCGGCAAACTCTCGGGCGAATCCCATCTGGTGGGTAACCATGAGCATGGTCAGGTTATGTTCCACGCCCAAATCGCGGATGACATTCAGCACCTCACCGCACAGTTCGGGGTCGAGGGCAGAGGTGACCTCGTCGAACAACATGATTCTGGGACGCATGGCCAACGCCCGCGCCATTGCTACTCGCTGCTGCTGGCCCCCGCTGAGTTGCGAGGGGTAGTTGTCCATCTTGTTTCCTAAGCCGACTTTTTCCAGCAGCGTGGCGGCGCGCTCTTTTGCTTCGGCGAAGGGAATGTTCAGCACTTGTACCTGTGCTTCGACGACGTTCTGCAGCGCTGACATGTGCGGGAAAAGGTTGAAACTCTGAAAGACCATGCCGATCTTGCCGCGTACCCGACGCACATGACTGACGCTAGGAGGAATGGCATTTCCACGCTTGTCCAGCATGTAGTTAAGCGGTTCGCCATCGATGTGAATTTGCCCTTCATCTATTTGTTCAAGCGTCATCAAGGCGCGCAGGAGTGTCGACTTGCCGGAACCGCTTGGGCCAATAATTGCCACCTTCTCGGCGGGTTTCACCGCCAAGTCGAGGTGGTCCAATACGGTGATGTTTCCGTAGCGCTTAGTCACATTGCGCAGTTCGACGATGGGCGATGCATGCTCGATCAAAGGCACGCCTTGAGAGTGTTCGCGTTGAGTGACGGCCGCACCACTGTCCGGAATTGACGATAGAAAGCTAGGTTGAGCTGACGGCGTCGAATGGGAGAGATGTGTTGTCATTTTTGGCGCTCCAGGCGGTATTCCACTTTTCGGACGGCGTAAGAAAGTGCGATGGAAATAATCAGGAAGAACACACCAACCAAGGTAATCGGCTCGAGAAAGCGAAAGCTTTCCGATCCCAGGTTCTTCGCCTTAAGCATGATTTCCACCACGGTTATCGCGGAAAGCACGGGGGTTTCTTTGAGCATCGCAATCAGGTAGTTGCCCATGGGCGGCAGAATGGGCTTGAGTGCCTGCGGGATGATGATGCGGCGGTAGGCTGTCGAGGCTTTCATGTTGAGCGCGGTCACAGCCTCCCATTGTCCTTTCGGAACACTTTCCAAGCCGCCGCGATAGACTTCTGACAGGTAGCAAGCGTAATGCAACCCTATCCCTATCAAGCCTGCCTGCATGGCCGACAAGTTGATTGAGAAGCTTGGGAAAACAAAGAAGATAAAGTAGATCTGGATGAGCAATGGGGTGCTGCGCATGAATTCGACGAACAAGCTGGCAGACCAAGCTAGCGCCCTGATGCTGCTGCGCCTGGCCAAGGTCAGCAGAAAACCGACCACGACGGCGATGCAAAAGCCCAGAACAGTGATCTGCAAGGTCTTGACCGAGGCCAGGAGCAATTGCGGGAGAATTTCCCAGGCGTAACTCCAGTCGAAGATGGTCATTGCACACTACCTCCCATGCGCCCCAGGTGAACACGCTTCTCCAGCCTGCGCATGAACAGATTGATGATTTGCGCAAGGATGAAATAAATCAGCAGTGTCACCGCATAAATTTTGGTGGTTTCAAAGGTCACCTGATCCAGCTGTCTTGATCGGAAGGTAAGGTCGGCCAGAGTGATGAGTGACAGCAGCGAGGTGTTCTTCAACAATTCGATCAACAGATTGGTGCCGGGCGGAATGGCGGCGACCATGGCCTGTGGCAGGATGATTCTGCGAAATTGCGAGAACCGTCCGAAGTTCAAGGCAATGCATGCTTCGTACTGCCCTTTGGGGATGGCCTTGAATGCCCCTCGCATGATTTCCGCGCCATACGCACCGATATGCAAACCCATCCCGAGAACGGCAACCTGGTAGGGCGTCAGTTCGATGTTGAAGGGCGGTAGCGGCAATACAAAGAACAGCCAGAACAGTTGAACGAGTAACGAAGAGCCCCTGAATACTTCGACGTAGGCAACGCAGAGCCAGCGTACCGGGCCCCAGACGGAACGCCGCCCAAGTTCAGAGATAATAGCGGCCGGAATGGCCAATAGGGTGCTCAATACAGTTACCTGGATGGTGACCCAGGTGCCCTGCAGGAGAAGCGGCAATAGTTCGCCCATTTATCATGCTCCAGTTCAAACGGTAAGCCACGGTGTCGCACCGTGGCCACGCATGCCCAAGACGTCAGGATTTTCCGCAGACCTGTGCGGCGGTCTTGTCTGGAAGGTTGGAGGTGTCGAACCCGAACTGCCCGACGGTCTTGAGATGGTCCTCGCTGCCGAGCCATTTCTTCAACTCCGCGTTGAACGCGTCCCGAAGGGCGCTATCGGCGGGGCGGAATGCGAGGGCACCGTAGTTGATGTGGTCAGGGCTGTCCTTGAAGTCCTGAACGGCTTCGACTTTGTCCCGACCCTTGTCTGCGATGCCTTTGATGGTTAGCTGGGTGCTTACCGCCGCATCCGCGCGTCCGGCGAGGATGGCTTGCAATTGTGCGGTAGCGTCCGGAACCTGGAGGATTTGCTCATCATTGATACCCGCATCCCTAGCATATTTTGTGTACACCGATCCTGCGAGCATCGCCAATCTGGCGTCCGGATTTTTGGCCACATCTTCGTAACTACGCAGATTCTTTGGGTTGCCTTTGGCAACCAGGAAGGTGTCAGTGATTTTGTACTGAGGATCAGTGAATATGACCTGCTTGCAGCGAGCAGGTGTGATGTACATGCCGGCGGCAATGACATCGAACCGTCCCGCGGTAAGACCGGGGATCAATGCACCCCATTCGGTCAGTACGCCGGTGGTTTGGTCGATACCAAGGCGCTTGAATATCGCCTTGGCGATTTCTGGAGATTCGCCTGTCACCGAACCATCGGTTTGCGTGTACGCGAACGGTGCTTCGCTTGCATAACCGATGCGCACCGAGCCGCTCTGGGTGAGGCTCTCAAGGGTTGTTGCCTGGGACGTCAGAGGGATAGCTACAACCATCCAGGCGGTGAGGATGGCTGAAGTGATACCGTTTTTTCTTGTATTTGTACTACTCATTGCACAACTCCTTTAGTGATCCGTGTACGGCATAGGAGGCAGTATTTGAGTGTCGGTAATGGTCGATCTGCGCTGGATCGACGATCAGGAAAACCGGTACCTGTGGTGCCGGCGGTGAATGTCCGGACGCAATTCGAGCATACCCAATCGGTTTCAGATGGATAATGCTCTAGGGCATTACGCCATTTGTCGCAGGCTATCGATCATCAACTGACCCCAAAGTGAGGTGCATGCATGCTGGAAGTGTGGCGAGCAGCATTGGATAATGCCGAAGAAGGCGAATCCAAATACAAGACCCTGGTTAGGGCTATCGCCGAGGACATCGAGCAAGGTCGGTTGAGCGAGCTGCAACGTCTGCCGTCTCAGCGTCAGGTCGCCCAGGCCTTGGGCATCAGCGGGCAGACTGTCACCAATGCGTATCAGGAGCTCGAGCGCCTGGGCCTGCTGCGATGTGAAGTGGGGCGTGGCAGTTATGTGTCGAAGCGGGTCACCAAACATATCACCACTTACATCCTCGACGAGTCACAACCCACCATTGCAGATCTCTCGACTGCCACCCTGATGCATGATCGCGAGCACGATCTGCGCTGGCGCGAGCTTTGTGCGCAGATGAGTACTGAGATTGATCAGCCTTGGTTGCGTGCCTGTCGTCCCATCGCCGGTTTCCAGGCACACCGGGAGGTGGCTAGCGCCTGGATCAGTAGGCATGGGCTACAGGTGGAGCCCTGCCGGGTCATGCTCACCAATGGCGCGACACACGCCCTGCATATAGCGCTCGCATCGATCACCAGTCATGGTGACCTAGTGGCCTGCGAGAACTTGACCGATCACGGCATCATTGGCAGTGCCCAGGTCGTTGGCTTTACTCTCAAGGGATTGGAAACGGACCAGTACGGAATCAAACCGGAAGATTTCGACGACCTGTGCAGCAATGATCGCGTTACGGCATTGGTCTGCACGCCGAACCTGAACAATCCCACCAGCAGCATCATGCCCGACTCCCGGCGCAGGGAAATTGCCGAAATTGCGGCCAGCCACGGAGTGTTCGTCATCGAAGACGATGTGTATGGGCCACTGGTAGGAGCAGGTAGCCACACACCGATCAGTCAGTATTTACCTGATCTGTCTTTCTATTGCACCAGCCTCACGAAGTCGGTGATGACCTCTCTTCGCGTCGGCTTTCTGGCCGTACCGAAAAGGGCTTCGGCCCGGGCTGAAACCGTGCTGAGAATCACCAGCTGGATGACCAATCCGATCATGGCGGAAATCGCTAGTCGCTGGATACATAACGGCACCGCCGACCACTTAATTGTCCTGCAGCGCAAGCTGATCAAGGCGCGTCAGGAAATGATCACTTCGTACTTGAAGGAATACATCCTGGCGCAGCAGCCCTGTGGGCTGATTGTCTGGTTACGTGTGCCACCTTACTGGGGCATGCAGGCGCTGGTACAAAAGTTGCGCGAGCAGGGAATCGCAGTAACGTCCTCCGAACCGTTTACCGTGCCTGGCTGCAAGGCACCCAATGCCATCAGGATTTCCATTGGCGCGGAGTACAACGATTCGCGCATGCACGAAACGTTAGCTTTGATTGCCCGGACATTTGCGTCTGTCTCCTGAACAGAGAGATATCGCGGGTGAGTTCACCCGTGATGTCCATTATCTTTCCAGTTTTCATTCTTGCGATGTTGATTTCCCGCATTTTTAGGGGTGGGCCTTTGTGTGCCTGAACGCTTTGCAATTGGGGTTTGAAGAAAATGTTCTAGGGCAATCAGCCTGAAGGGGTCCGTCGGTAAGCTTGGTTTCGTCACTGTCACAACGCAGCAAGTTTACTAACCGGGCGCGAAACGCGTACGTGTTGGCAACCGCCTGAAAGTTTGATTGAGCATGTCTGGTTTCTTGCAGTTTGAAGATATCCAGCGGGGCGACCCTGTGCCTGTGATTTTGTTCTTGAGATGAGGTGATGTGTTTTCCAATTAACCAGGAGATGCGCAATGCCCGACACGGTTATCAGTCTGCCGTTCTCTTTGAAAGAATACGGCGAGCGTTTAGCTAAAGTCCGAGTAGCCATGCAGCAAAAAGGTATTGAGTTGCTGGTGGTTACCGATCCTTCAAACATGGCCTGGCTGACCGGGTACGACGGTTGGTCGTTTTACACCCATCAGTGTGTACTGGTCGCTCTCGAGGGGGAGCCGGTCTGGTATGGGCGGGTTCAGGATTCCAACGGTGCCAAGCGCACGGTGTATCTGCAGTTGGACAATATCATTCCGTACCCTGATATCTATGTGCAGACCCCAGAGCGGCATCCGATGGACTACCTGTGCAAGGAAGTCATCATTCCGCGAGGTTGGTCGGGTCTGCACATCGGTGTGGAAATGGACAACTACTACTTTAGCGCCGCAGCCTACCAGTCATTAATAAAGCACTTGCCCAGCGCGACTTTCAGCGATGCTGAGGGGTTGGTTAACTGGCAGCGTGCAGTCAAGTCACCGCAGGAAATCGTCTACATGCGCCGCGCGGCGCGTATTGTCGAGAACATGCATAACCGCATCCTGGAAATTGTCGAGCCAGGAATGAGGAAAAACGATCTAGTCGCCGAGATCTACCACACGGCGATTGCCGGAACTCCGGAACACGGTGGTGACTACCCGGCAATCGTGCCGATGTTGCCTACTGGTGTTGATGCCAGTGCGCCCCACTTGACTTGGGATGACACGCGCCTCGAACGCGGCGCGGGCACGTTCTTCGAGATCGCCGGCTGCCATCGCCGTTATCACTGTCCGATGTCACGCACCATCTACCTGGGCAAACCACCCAAGCACTTCCTCGATGCCGAACAGGCGGTCGTGGAGGGTATCCACGCAGGCCTTGATGCGGCACGCCCAGGCAATACCACCGGTGATATCGCAAGGGCTTTCTTCAAAGTGCTGGAGAAGTTCGGTATTCACAAGGATTCCCGCTGCGGCTACCCAATCGGTATCTCTTATCCGCCGGACTGGGGCGAACGCACCATGAGTCTGCGGCCCACGGACAACAGCGTGCTGAAACCTGGCATGACCTTCCACTTCATGCCGGGGCTGTGGATGGAGGACTGGGGACTAGAGATTACCGAGAGCATCCTGATCACGGATACCGGTGTTGAAACCCTAGCCGATGTGCCGCGGAAGCTCTTCGTCAAAGATTAAAAAACCAAGGCCTTGCAGTATCCGTGGCCGAAATGGCCAAAAGACCTGCAAGGCTGCACCTACACCCGTGATTCCCGCGAGGGATGAGGTTCAAACCATGAATCAGATGACATCACATCCGGTATCCCTAGACTGGATCGAGCGTTTGGTCTCGATCGATACCGTCAGCCGCAATTCCAACCTCGGCCTGATCGAAGTGGTCCGCGATGAGCTGGCCAAGCTCGGAGTGCGTTCGGTATTGACGCATCACTCCACCGGTAAATGGGCAAACCTGTTCGCCACGATCCCCAGCGTCACTGGTCAAAACACTGGCGGCATCGTGCTGTCCGGTCACACCGACGTGGTGCCGGTCGATGGCCAGGACTGGGCCACAGATCCGTTCAAACCGGTGATTATCGACGGCAAGATGTATGGCCGTGGCACCTGTGACATGAAAGGTTTCATCGGCGCGGCGCTGGCATTGGTACCGCAGATGCAGGCGGCGAAGTTACAGAGGCCAATTCACCTGGCGCTGTCATTCGATGAGGAGGTTACTTGCCTCGGTGCGCCGATCATGATTGAGGAGCTCATGCGCCGTGGGATCAATCCAGAAGGGTGCATTGTCGGGGAACCGACAGGTATGCGTCCGATCATTGCGCACAAGGGCATCAATGCCTACGAGTGTTGCGTGCGTGGCCATGCAGCGCACTCGTCGTTGACGCCCCATGGCCTGAATGCCATCGAGTACGCCGCCAGAATCATCTGCTTCATCCGTGATATGGCGGACGAGTTCAAGCAGAAAGGTCCATTTGATGAGCTGTACGATGTCCCATTCACCACGGCCCAGGCGAGTACGATCATTGGTGGCAATGCAATGAATACAGTGCCGGCCGAGTGCAAGTTCCAGTTTGAGTTCCGCAACCTGCCAACGATCAATCCCAAGCCGATCTTCGAGCGCATCCAGCGTTATGCAAATGAAGTATTGCTACCGCAGATGAAGCGCGAGCACGCCAGTGGAGCCATCGACTTCACCCTGATTTCTGACGCACCAGGGCTAGATGCTTCCGAGCAGGCGGCCATCACCCAACTGGTACGGGCTCTTACCGGTGATCGGGAGCAGCGCAAAGTGGCTTACGGCACGGAAGCGGGGCAGTTCCAGGAAGCGGGTATTCCCAGTGTGATCTGTGGCCCAGGCGACATCATGCAGGCGCACAAGGCCAATGAATTCGTGACGCTGGATCAGATTGTCCAGTGTGAGTCATTCATCAGTAAAGTGATTCGCAGTCTGGAAAGCTGAATCTTGATGCTTCGATCGTATGAAATTTAATTGTGGTTTTTGTTTAGTCAATCGAAAGAAAAAAATAGCATATGCTTGACGAATGAAGTTGGTTGTGTGATTTTTATTTCGCGTGATCGCTGGTGTCGATGGCGGGTCAGGACGAGGCGGAGCGGGCATGGCAGTTGGCTCCTTACTCATCCAGGCAGGTCGGCTAAGGGTCATATCACCCTGGCGAGACGGGGTAACCCGGCGCCATTGACGAAGACAGGAAAGTGCTATGAACGACAATAATTACGATGAAGTGATTGCCCAGGACCGGGCATCTGTATTGCACCCTTTCACTCAGCTCAAGGACTTTGCCACCGGCAAGATCGATCCAACCGTGATCGTCGATGCTAAAGGGATCCGGGTCACCGACTCCACTGGCCGCCAGTACATCGACAGCTTCGCAGGTCTGTACTGCATGAACCTGGGCTACGGTCGCACCGAGATCGCTGATGCGATTTCTGAACAGGCGCACAAACTGGGGTTCTTCCACACCTACGCCGGCCATACCACTGACCAATTGGCGCGTCTGTCGTCGCGTTTGGTCAAGATGGCGCCGGGAAACATGAGCAAGGTGTTTTACGGCCAGTCCGGTTCCGATGCCAACGAAACTCAGGCCAAGCTGGTTTGGTATTACAACAACCTGCGTGGTAAGCCGAACAAGAAGAAGATCATTGCCCGTGAGCGCGCCTATCACGGTAGCTCGATCATCTCCGGCTCCATGACTGGTATGAGTTTCTACCATAACAACATGGACCTGCCGTTTCCGATCATTCTGCGTACCGGTGTACCGCACTTCTACTGGGGCTCGAACCCTGGAGAGACCGAAGAGCAGTTTTCCGCTCGTCGCGCCGCCGAACTGGAAGAGCTGATTCTGCGTGAAGGAGCAGACACTATTGGTGCCTTGATCGGCGAACCGGTGCTCGGTTCAGGTGGCATCATCCCGCCGCCGAAAGGTTACTGGACCGAGATCAAGCGCGTTCTGGACAAATACGACATCCTGTTGATCGCCGACGAAGTTGTGTGTGGTTTTGGTCGTACCGGCAAGATGTTCGGCTGTGAGCACTTCGGCCTGGAGCCGGACCTGATCACTTGCGCCAAAGGGCTGACCTCAGCCTACTTCCCGTTGTCTGCGGTGATTGTCAGCGAGAAGGTTTACAAAGTTTTGGAAGACGGTGCAGACAAGGTAGGGCCGTTCTCCCACGGTTACACCTACTCCGGCCACCCGATCGGGCTGGCTACCGCCAACGCGGTGCTGGACATCATTGAGCGCGAGAACATTGCGCAAAATGCTGAGAAAGTCGGTGCGTATTTCCTCCAGACTCTGAAGGAAACATTCGCTGATTGCCCAATCATCGGTGAGGTGCGTGGCATTGGTCTGCTGGCAGCACTTGAGTTCGTTGCTGACCCTGAAAGGAAAGTGCGCTTCGACGCCTCGCTGAAGGTAGGGGCACGTATCTCTCAGGCGGCTCGCGATCGCGACCTGATCGCTCGTGCCATGCCGCACGGCGATATTCTGGGGTTCTCGCCACCCCTGACCATCACCGTCGATGAGGTCAACGAGATTGTCGAGCTGACTCGTCAGGCAGTCGAGCAAGTAGTTGCTGAGCTGCGTGCGGAAGGTGTGATCAAGTAAACCGCTGTCGATAGGGGTGCCAGGCGATGCCTGGCACCCCTGCACTCCATTCGCAATCTTGTTGTTTCACCCCAGCCTAGCTTGCTTCTGGTATTCCTCCATTTCCTGAAGAAGCTGCTCCGAAAAATTCTTCGCTGGCATTTCCGCAATCGACACTTGAGTTGCAGTGCCTTGCAGTCCCGTCACTTGCCAGATCTTGTCCATCAAGATGTTACGCAGATGGTTGTGGTCGCGTGCACGCAGGCGGACCAGCAAGTCCAAATCTCCGGTAACCAAAAGCACGTCCTGCACTTCTGGAATCTTCCACATCTGGCTCATGACGTCACCGATGTCGTAACCGGGTGTCGCGACAACCGATAGGAATACGGTGAGCGGATACCCCAGTGCTGCCCAGTCCACTTCTGCGGTATAGCCGCGAATCACGCCAGCCTTTTCCAGGCGACTCATGCGCTCGCTCACTGTCGGCGCAGAAATGCCAAGGTTGCCCGCTATTTGCCGCTGCGAAAGCCTGGCGTCGGAGACCAGCACTTTGAGCAACGACAAATCGATTTCGTCAAATGCAAACGTCGGCGTTTCAGGTGCCGTCACCTGGCGAATCGTTGAGTGGGTTGAGGGTTTCTGCACGGGTAGCTCCTGCGTCGTGGGGTTTACAAATGTAAAGCCTACCATACCGCAATAGCGATATTTTTTTCATAATGAAATTAAACCCATGTTAAAAACTTTCAATCGAAATGCACATAGTCAAAGCTCTTGTCGAACGAAAGGCTATGTGCGATATTGGTTTTGCGAATGAGATTTGCGCCGAGGGATCGGCTTACACAAGCATCCGCAGCGAATACAAGTGCCTGGCGGCGGGTCTTTGAACGTCGAGGCTCGGGTTGAGCATGAGCCCTCTGACCAGCTCGCATGCCTATATCGGGTACGCAGTGGGCAAGTGGGAGCGCAATGACGAGAGGCTGACTTGAGGAGCCCTTGAATGAATACGTTTGAAGCGATGGACGCCTCCGCGCAGGCGGTTGTACTACCGCCCTCGCTGGATTGGGTGAAGCGACTGGTGGCGATCAATACGGTGAGTCGCCTGTCGAACCTGGAACTGATTGAAGATGTCCGTGGCTATCTCACGGGGCTGGGTATCGAATGCACTCTCACGCATCACAAGAGTGGTCAGTGGGCGAACCTGTTCGCGACCATTCCGGCCAGTTCCGGCGCCACGCACGGCGGTATCGTGTTGTCCGGGCATACCGATGTGGTGCCGGTAGATGGGCAGGACTGGCACAGTGATCCGTTCAAGCCGGAGATTCGTGACGGCAAGCTATACGGTCGTGGTACCTGCGACATGAAGGGCTTCATCGGGGCGGGTTTGTATTTGGTGCCGGAGATGCTCAAGACGCGCCTGGCGCGGCCCATTCACTTTGCACTGTCCTTCGACGAGGAAGTCACCTGTCTGGGTGCGCCTCTGATGATCGAAGAACTGATGAAGCGGGGTATCAATCCTGACGGCTGCATCGTTGGCGAGCCAACCAACATGCGTCCGATTGTTGCTCACAAAGGAATCAACGCCTATCAGTGCTGCTTCAAAGGGCACGCGGCACATTCTTCGCTCACGCCTCACGGCCTGAACGCCATCGAGTATGCCGCGCGGCTGATCTGTTTTATCCGTGATACCGCCGAAGGCTTTCGCCGCAATGGTCCGTTCGATGAGCAGTACGACGTACCGTTCACCACGGCGCAGACCAGTACCATCAGCGGCGGCAATGCGATGAATACGGTACCGGCCGAGTGCAAGTTTGAGTTCGAGTTCCGCAATTTACCGACTCTCGATCCGAAGGTCATTTTCAGGCAGATCGAAAGCTACGCCTTTGACGTGCTACTACCGAAGATGAAGGCCGAGCACCCCGACGCCTCTATCGCCTTTGACATGATTTCCGACGCGCCCGGGTTGAATGCCAGCGAGCAGGCCGAAATCACACGTCTCGTGCGCGCTCTGACTGGCGATCACGACAAGCGCAAGGTTGCCTACGGTACCGAAGCTGGGCAGTTCCAGGAGGCCGGTATTCCCAGCATCATCTGCGGCCCCGGTGATATTCAGCAGGCGCATAAAGCCAATGAGTTCTTGGCATTGGATCAGTTGGCTCAATGCGAGAGCTTCCTGCGCAAGATCGTTCGCAGCGTTTCACTTGAACAATAAATTCAGGATGGCCATTGCCTAGTAATGGCCCGCTCAACCTGGTGTAGATCAACAACACATTGCTCGACCTTAGCTCTGCCTTAAATAAGTTCAATAACATCCAAGGTGAAAGGTATGCAAAAGCACACTGCGCAGGCATCTGTCGATGCCGCAACCAGCAATACCGCCGGCACTGAACCCAAGCTGGTTCGTGGTCTGGCCAACCGTCACATTCAACTGATCGCCATCGGCGGTGCGATCGGTACCGGACTGTTTATGGGGGCGGGCAAGATGATTCACGTGTCCGGATCATCAATTGTCCTTACTTACGCCATCATCGGGTTCTTCCTGTTTTTCGTCATGCGCGCTTTGGGCGAGCTTCTGTTGTCGAACCTGAACTTCAAGACCTTCGCAGACTTCGCCACGCACTATCTCGGTGAGTGGGCAGGCTTCTTCGTGGGCTGGTCCTATTGGATGACGCTGGTGATCGTCGGGGTCGCCGATTTCATTGTCATCGGCGGTTATTTCAAGTTCTGGTTTCCCGACTTGACCCCCTGGATACCGGGCATGGCCACGCTGGGCTTCCTGTTTCTGCTCAACATCATGGCGGTCAAGGCGTTTGGCGAAATGGAGTTCTGGTTTGCCCTGATCAAGATCATCGCAATTGTGTCTTTGATCGTGGCGGCCGTTGTAATGGTCGCGACCGGTTTTGTCTCGCCGAATGGCGTGGCCGCATCCTTCAGCCATGTGATTGAGCCCGGCACAATGTTTCCCAATGGCGTCATGGGTTTCTTCGCAGGGTTTCAGATCGCGATCTTCTCGTTCGCTGGTATTGAGCTGCTAGGCACCACCGCGGCTGAGGCGAAGGACCCCTACAAGACTCTGCCGAAGGCAATCAATGCCGTACCAGTTCGTGTACTGCTGTTCTATGTGCTTTCGCTGTCTTGCATCATCGCCGTATCGTCCTGGGCGATGGTCGCGCCGGATAAAAGCCCGTTCGTTCAGCTGTTCCAGACTGCCGGACTGCCGATTGCCGCAGGGGTTATCAACTTCGTGGTGATCAGCTCGGCGATGTCTGCTGGCAACTGTGATGTGTTCTGTTCCAGTCGCATGCTGTTCGGGCTGTCGTGCGAAGTGGACGCACCTTCAATGTTTAAGCGCCTGTCGAAGTCTGCAGTGCCAATGACGGCGTTGTTTTTCTCCTGCTTTTGCATGTTCATGGGTACCGCACTGCTGGTGTTGGTACCTGACCTGATGGTGGTTTTCACTACGGTGTCCACTATCGCCGCGATTCTGTTCATCTTCACCTGGTGCATCATCCTGGCTTCCTACCTGGCTTACCGCGCCAAACGCCCGGACCTGCATGCTTCCTCCACATTCAAGATGCCGGCTGGTGTGGTCATGTCTTGGGCATGCCTAGTGTTCTTCGTCTTCGTGCTCGGGTTGTTGGCGTTGGAACGGGACACCCGCCAAGCACTGGTCTTCATGCCACTGTGGTTTGTCTATCTGTTCGTGATGTATCGGATTCAGCGCACCAAAAAACGCGCACTGAAACTCAAGACACCCTATGTGTCCGGGCGTAGCAACGACGGTCGCTCGGAAGCAGCGGCAGGCATTTGAATGATGGGCAGCACCGATTTTTTTGCCAGGAGTCACTATGAGTAACGCTACGGGTGGTTTTCCGTCTCTGAGACAGTACTTCACTGTCCCGGAGTACGCTTCAAGGTTGATCAGGGTTCGCCGGATGATGCAGCAACGCGGGGTGGATTTGCTGATCGTGGCAGACCCCGCAAACATCGCTTGGCTGACGGGGTACGATGGCTATTCGTTCTACAACCATCAATGTGCGGTGGTTGCTATGTACGGTGAGCCGGTGTGGTACGGCCGCGGATTGGATCTAAATGGCGCGCGTGCTACCACTTACTTGTCAGGCGATAACCTGGTCGGGTATCCGGAGGAGTATGTTCAGCGTGACCTGCATCCGATGGAACACTTCGCCCGGGAGGTCATCCTTGCCCGTGGTTGGGAGCGATTGTCGGTCGGCCTTGAAATGGACAGTTTTTATTTCTCGGCCGCCAGCTTCACCACCCTGCAACGAATGCTGCCGAACACTCGCTGGGTAGACGTCAATGGACTGGTCAACTGGGCGCGAGCGGTCAAGTCCGAGGCCGAGTTGGATTACATGCGCATTGGCGGACGGATCCTTGAAAAGATGTATGAGCGTGTGGTCGAGGTTGCCGAGCCAGGCGTGCGCAAGAGCGAGCTGGTCGCGCAAATCTACTCGACAGCCATTCGTGGTGTTGATGGGTTGGCGGGGGACTATCCATCCATCGTACCCATCGTGCCGTCCGGCATCGAGGCCGCCACGCCTCACCTGACTTGGGATGACTCGGTGCTTAAGTCGGGCGAAGGGACTTTTTTCGAGATCGCCGGTGTATATCGTCGTTATCACTGTCCGGTTTCGCGCACGATTTTTCTGGGCAAGCCACCGAAGAAATTCCTCGATGCGGAAAAGGCGGTTGTCGAAGGTATTGAAGCGGGCCTCGAGGTCGCCAAACCCGGCAACACCTGTGAGGACATTGCTCGGGCATTTTTCGAAGTCATGACCAAGCATGGAATCAGTAAAAGCGGGCGGGTAGGTTACCCGGTCGGTCTGAGCTACCCACCAGATTGGGGCGAAAGGACCATGAGCCTGCGAGTTGGTGATCAGACTGTGCTGGAACCCGGGATGACGTTCCATTTCATGCCTGGACTGTGGTTCGACGACTGGGGTATCGAGATCACCGAGACGATTGCGATCACTTCAACCGGTGTCAGCTGCTTGAGCCATGTGCCAAGGAAAATGTTCGTCAAAGAGTAAGTGCTTCAGTGGGCAGGAAATGGTTTGGCTCGGACAAAAGCAAGCTACCCATTGTTCTGGCCGTTGATGAAAGGGAAGCCTGAGTGTTGTTTTCCCCCCAGCTTGGCAATGGCTTTCCGAACTTGCACAAACCTCCGCATCTGCGGAGGTTTGTTTTTTTGGGGTGGCTGGTTTTTCGAAGGGCTTGTCGTGGTCATATTACAGCCCGAAGCAACCCTGAGAGAGGCCAGTAGAAAGCCCAGTCCGCGGATTAATATAACGCTGATGATTACGAAGGAAGCTGGCGAGTGCCCTCCACCCGGAGCGGGCAGAAGGCGTATTGAAGGAGGGAGGGTGTTGCTAGATGATGTTGCCTTGCGCCATTGCCTGGATCTGCTCCTGGCTGTATCCCAGCTCACAGAGAATTGCCGACGAGTGCTGTCCTACCGCAGGCACATCACCCATGCGAGGCTCGTATTCGGAGTTGCGCCCTGGTGGTAGTAATGCCGGAACAGTTCCTGCTGGGCTGCCCACCTCACGCCAACGGTCGCGCGCTCGAAGTTGCGGATGTTGCCAGACCTTGGCCATATCATTCACCCGGGCGTTGGCTATCTGGGCTTCATCCAATCGTTGCACCACGGCATCAGCAGTCAGGTCAGCGAATAGCGCGAGGATGATCTGACGAAGCTCTATACGATTTGCTGAGCGCTGTGGATTGGAGGCGAAGCGTGGGTCGTCCGCCAGAGTAGGCTGCTGCAGCACAGCTTCGCAAAAGGAACGCCATTCCCGCTCATTCTGCAGGCCCAGCATGACCACACCGCCGTCACCGGCAGGGAACGGCCCGTAAGGATAGATCGTAGAATGTGAGGCACCGGCGCGTGGTGGTGGGGGGGCGTCGTTGTAGGCGTAGTACAGCGGGTAGCCCATCCACTCAACCAGGCTTTCGAGCATGGAGATATCGATGCGGCTGCCGCGTCCGGTCTTGTCGCGCAGCAGGAGCGCTGACAGGATGTTGGTGTATGCGTACATGCCGGCAGCGATATCGGCGATTGAGCAACCCGCCTTGGCGAGTTCGTCATCTCCCTTGCCACCTGTCACCGAGAGGAACCCGCCCTCGCTTTGGATAAGCAGGTCATAAGCTTTCTTTTTCTCATAGGGACCGCCGACACCATAACCGGAGATATCGCAGACGATCAGTTTTGGAAAGCGCTCGTGCAAAGCGTCATAACTCAAACCCATGCGGGCGGCAGCATATGGCGCGAGGTTCTGAATCAGCACATCGGCATCCTCCAGCAACTGTTGGAGAACCTCCATGCCCTTAGAAGTCTTCAGGTCGAGCGCAAGGCTTTCCTTGGAACGGTTGGTCCAGACGAAATGCGAGGAAAGCCCGTTCACTCGCCCGTCATACGCACGGGCGAAATCTCCGACGCCGGGCCGTTCCACCTTGATCACGCGGGCGCCCAAGTCGGCGAGTTGGCGTGTGCAGAATGGCGCCGCAATAGCGTGTTCGAGACTGATGATCTTGACTCCGTCCAAGGGGCGGACAGTGTTTGCAGGGTTCATACGAAGGTTCCTCCAGATATGACTCGGGCGCCAACAGGCGCCCGTTAATGGATTCAATTGCGGGTGGACTGCCAGGCTTGCTCGAGGATCTGCTCCGCCCTTAGCACCACCGGGCGATCGATCATCTGTCCGTCGACGGTGGCGACATTACTGTCCGCGGCGCGTTGCACCACTGCCTCGGCCCAGGCGATCTCGTCGGCGGTAGGGGTGTAGGCCAGTCGTACAGGTGGGACTTGTCTAGGGTGTACGCAAAGCTTGCCGGTGAAGCCGAGTGAGCGTGCGTATTCGGCATCGCGTAGGCTCACCGATGCGTCGAGTACATTGGTGGTTACGCCATCGACTGGGCCCGCAATCTGTGCAGCGGCCGAGGCAAACACCAGTGCAGAGCGTGCGAACAATTGCGCCTGGGTATCGTCGGCTTTCACGCGAATGTCCGCGGCAAAGTCGACATTGCCGAAGGCCAGTCGGTTTACGCCGGGCACCAAAGCAATTCGTTCGGCATTGAGGACGCCTTTAGCCGTTTCGATCAATGCAATGACTTGCACTTCTCCGCCCAGCTTTGTCAGAACTTCGACAATGTCTTCCGGAGTTTCTGTCTTGGGCAGCATGACTGCGTCAACAAGCCCAACCAGTTCTTTGACATCTTGATCGAACGCGGGCGTGTTTCTGGGATTGAGCCTGACCACGGTGTGCTGGGTCGGGTTGGACTGGAGCCAATCGATGACATTGATGCGGGCATTCTGTTTTTCAGTAGCGGCAACGGCATCTTCCAGGTCGATGATGACGATGTCAGCGCCGGCTTGATGGGCCTTTTCGAAACGCTCTGGGCGATTTCCCGGCACAAAGAGGAAGGTGGTGGCGCCGTTGATGATTTTTTGCAGCGACATGGGGTTAACCTCTGGATCGATACAATGGTGCCGACCCGTACGGGGGATGGTCAGGAGCGTCCGATCAGACTGGCGATGCGCAGCGCGCGGTTCATCTCGTTGAACACAATCGTGTAGCCTTCGTCGAAGCCCATTCCGGGCTTGGCCAGCATCTGACTCACGCCAGTTGCTACACCGATGTGCGTGGTGGTGCGCGCCGACTGGTCTGTCTCGGCACAGGTGCCGCCCAGTACCGGTCCGATGCCGTGCTTGTGGCAGTCGAGAATGGCGTCGATTGAGTTATGAATGGAGCCCAGGTCCGGGGTCTTGATCTGCACCATGTCGGTTGCACCCGCTACCGCGAACAGGTGCACATCTTCAGCGGTGTTGGCCCATTCATCGGCGATGATCGCGACCTTGCTTTCACGCGCCTTGAGGGTCCGGCGCAGGGCGGCCATGGCCTGGATCTGGGCATCGCGGCTACCAGCGTCCAGTGGGTGTTCGATCCGTAGTTGGTGATCTCCCGCTGCACGCTCCAGGCGCTGGATGATGTTTGCTGTCTGTTCGATGTCGCCTTGGGCTACAGCACCGATCAAGCCATAGACATCCAGATGGATAATCGGCTGGTAGCTGGGTGTAACGCGCAGTTGACTGATCCGTGCGCGCAGCCAGCCAATGTATTCCTCCAGCCCAGCGCCGTCGGTACCGACCAGGTCGGGTACGTTGATCAATCCGTGAGGGAGCACCGGGACGCTTTTGAGGATCATCTTGTCGACAGTTGTGTAGCGCTCGTCGCCGCACTGCCCGTAGATTGGAACCGCAGCCAATGGCGTGCTGATGTCCCACTCATCCTTGATAACCTGCGCCATCAGGTGATGACCTGCCGCGTGAGCGGCGGCGTTGAGCAAAGCCTGAGAAACGCCGTAGGCCGCGGCACGTTTGCAGTCGAACAGTTCATTGATCATTCGTTCGCTGGTGATAGCAGCTTCGCGAAATATGTTGACCGACATACCCTCCATACGCGGGCCAAGATCTTGTTCGATCTGGCGAGCCAAATCGGCGGCATGAAAGCGTGGCTCGCGACCACCGACGCCGGTGTATTGCACACTTGCGCAATCGCCATGGGCAATGTAGCCATCGCTCAGTACCAGCAAAACCGATACCGATTCCGATGGCTCACGCACGGCCTTAAACCCAGGCGTCACCGCATTGCCCAGATACGCTGAGCCATCACGCACGGCGCCGGCCTTGATGGCGGCCTGGTCATCAAAAAAGAACGAGCCTACACCAGGGGATGCAATTACTTTTGCAATAGTAAGCGGAGTAGTCATTTCAACCTCTAGGAGATGTCGCGTGTTAACACGACCTGTAATGAGTGGCAGGCAGAGTGCTCACGCCGCTGTTGGCGCGAGCGCTCCGGGTCGATGCGGTAGCGTCAGAGTGCCGATTGATTGATCAGCTTGAGCTGGGTGTAGGCCAGTACGCCTTCGCTGCCGCCTTCATAGCCATAGCCGCTGTTACCCAGGCCACCGAGTGCGACATCCGGGAGGGATGGGGCTGTTTGGTTAATGCCCAGGTTGGAGGCATTGATCTTCGCCACCACCTCGTTGCGAACCCGTAATGAGTCACTGAACAGGTAGGCGGCGAAGGCGTAAGGCGCGGCGTTGGCGTGGCTAAGCGCCTGCTCGAGAGTTGAAATCTTTTGTACGGTGGCGATAGGGCCGAAAGGTTCCTCGAAAAGGATCTTCGCGTCCGCAGGCACGTTACTGAGGATGGTCGGCTTGAAGAAAAAACCAGGCCGGTCGAGCTGATAACCACCGGTCTCGATCACCGCCCCCTTGCTGACGGCATCCTCGATCAGTGCCTTGAACTCTGCGATGCGGCCCGCGTGAGCGACCGGACCGAGGGTCGTGCCGTCTTCGAGGCCGTGACCGAGTTGATACGATTCGGCTTTTTTCACCAGGCCTTTGACCAGTTCGTCGTGCAGACCTTCATGAACCAGGTAGCGGGTGGGGGCCACGCAGGACTGGCCGGCGCTGCCGAACTTGGCGGGTGCGGTGACCTGAATTACCTGTTGTGGGTCGGCGTCTTTCCAGACGATCACCGGGGCATGACCTCCAAGCTCGAACACTGAGCGTGTCAGGTTTCGCGCGGCCTGGGCTGCCAGCAACTTGCCGACATGGGTGGAGCCGGTGAAGGAGACGACTTTCACTGCAGGTGCGCTCAATAATTGCTCGCTGACAGCGGCTGGATCCCCGTACACGAGATTCACGACACCGTCCGGGAGCCCGGCATCGACCAGCGCACGAATGATCACGGTGGCGCTGTAGGGGGTAAATTCCGAAGCTTTGAGCACAACTGTGCAGCCTGCGGCAAGGGCGGCGCCGAGCTTGCGGGCGATAAGTACGGCAGGGAAGTTCCAGGGAGTAATGGCTGCCGCGACGCCCAGAGGGGTCGGTACCGACAGGCGAGTACTGCCCTCGGAAATCCCGGTGTGGACCTTGCCGAATACGCGGGAAGCCTCTTCGCCATTCCAGGCCAAGGCTTCGATGGTGCGCCCGGATTCACCATAGGCATCAGCTTTGGTCTTGCCGCCTTCGAGCAGCAGTGCGTTGGCCAACTCATCGACCCGATCGGCCAGCAACGCGGAGGCTTTCTTCAGCAGTAGTCCGCGTTGTACCGCGGGGACCTTGCTCCAGGTCGCGAACGCAACGTCGGCCGCTTGGATAGCTGCATCTACTTGAGCCGCAGTGGCCAGGCTGACGATGCCGAGAACTTCGCCGTTTCCGGGGTCCACGTTGTCGCGCTTGCCCGCGATGCCCTCTTGCCATTGGCCGTTGATGAATAGATGTGCATTCAGGTTCTTAGCAGGCATAGCAGACTCCGAAATAGCGATCGATGGGCGGCACAGAGGTCGTATGGGCGCCTGTGACGGCAGCGGGGGATGAGATTTGGCAGATGGGGTATGGATGTTGTGCCTTTGATTTCATCCGTGTAGTTGATTCTACACAACGCTTTTCAAATGACAATAAGATGATAAAAATGTATTTCTTTTGGAAGGTATTTTTCGATTGGTCTTTTTGTTTGTGGCTGGTATTGAGAGCGCTTGCTAATGCTTTTCATCACGCCTAAAGCCGCCATAGGTCTGCTGTGGCGGCCGCTTTCAGGAGTGATGACTTGGGAAGGGTCAGGCTTTACTTCGCAACAGGATTTTTTCCTGCCAGAACTTCGGACCGCTCTGATGGACCGCGGTACCGTTGCTATCCACTGCGACGGTGACGGGCATGTCCTTGACCTCGAATTCGTAGATCGCCTCCATGCCCAAATCCTCGAAGGCCAGCACGGTGGAACGTCGGATTGCCTGAGCCACCAGATAAGCCGCGCCGCCGACGGCCATCAGGTATACGGCCTTGTGATCCTTGATCGCCTTTATGGCGTCCGGACCACGCTCGGATTTGCCTATCATGCCCAGAAGACCAGTCTGTTCGAGGATCTGGCGGGTGAACTTGTCCATGCGTGTGGCGGTGGTCGGGCCGGCAGGGCCCACTACTTCATCACCCACCGGGTCCACCGGGCCGACGTAGTAAATGAAACGGCCCTTTAGATCGACCGGCAACGTTTCACCGCGGTTGAGCATCTCGGCCATGCGCTTATGTGCGGCATCGCGGCCAGTGAGCATCTTGCCGTTAAGCAACAGGGTTTCTCCGGGCTCCCAGCTTTGCACGTCCTTTGGAGTCAGGGTATCGAGATTGACACGACGGGCGCTTGGGCCAGCCTCCCAGACGATTTCGGGGTAAGCGTCCAGAGATGGCGCCTGAAGTTCGGCCGCACCGGAGCCGTCGAGCTCGAAGTGCACGTGACGGGTGGCAGCGCAGTTGGGGATCATCACAACCGGCAGTGAGGCGGCGTGAGTCGGGTAGTCCATTATCTTCACGTCAAGCACGGTAGTCAGGCCGCCCAAGCCCTGGGCGCCGATGCCGAGTTGGTTGACCTTCTCAAACAGTTCCAGACGCAGTTCTTCGACTCGATTCTGCGGGCCTCGGGCCTTAAGTTCATGGATGTCGATGGGGTCCATCAAGGATTGCTTTGCCATCACTGCAGCTTTTTCTGCAGTGCCTCCAATGCCAATACCGAGCATCCCCGGTGGGCACCAACCGGCACCCATGGTCGGGACGGTTTTGAGTACCCAGTCAACGATCGAATCAGAAGGGTTGAGCATCGTCATTTTTGATTTGTTTTCCGAACCGCCGCCTTTGGCGGCAATATCGATCCGCACTGTGTTACCAGGAACGAGTGAGTAGTGAATGATCGCCGGGGTGTTGTCTTGCGTGTTTTTCCGGCTGCCCGCAGGGTCGTTGACAATTGAGGCGCGCAAGACGTTTTCCGGCAGACCATAGGCTCTACGTACCCCCTCGTTGATGAGGTCATCGAGGCTTGTACTCGGGTCCTCCCAGCGCACCGCCAGACCGACACGAACGAATACGGTGACGATGCCCGTGTCCTGGCAGATCGGACGCCGCCCAGTAGCGCATAAGCGCGAGTTGATTAGTATTTGGGCCATCGCGTCGCGGGCCGCAGGTGACTCTTCGCTCAGGTAGGCCCCATGCAAGGCTTCGATGAAGTCCACGGGATGATAGTAGGAGATGTATTGCAGGGCGTTAGCGACGCTTTGGATCAGGTCGTCGCTACGGATGGTTGTGCCCTCATCGGCAAATACGGCTGGCTCGGTACAGTGCATGGCAAATCCTCGAATTCCGCGCTTCGGATAATGTTGCCATGATGACGTTGACAGTATTTTTCAGCTTTTGCATTTCTTTTGGAAGGTAAATAAATAATAAATCTTTCGAGTGCGATTGTTTTTTGTGTTTTAGGTGTTTATTGAGACGCTTCGGTTCATGCCCAACGTCTACCGACTCCTCATTATTGAATCATCCAATCTGCTTGGCAGCCCGAGTAGGCATTGAGCTCGCAGCCGACGTATTACTTCCTGCGGCCAATCAAGGCTGCTCCGGCACAAGCTCCAGCTATAGCAGTAATCCCTGCGCATTGGATCGGATTCAAAGTTTCACCCAGTATCAGCCATCCGGCGACAGCTCCTGCTGCTGGAGATGCACTGAGCAATACGCCAAATACACTGGGGGGTAGATGATGCATAGCGAACATGTCCAGCAAGAATGGAACAGTGCTGGAGAGCAGGGCAATACTCAGCCCCACAGCCAACACATGGGGGTCCAATAATTGGCTGCCAGCCTGGATTGTGCCCAGCGGTACACCGAGTAAGGCTGCCACCAACATCCCGCTGGCAACCGCTTGTTTACCGTGGATAGCCACCCGCGTACCGAGCGATACATATAAGCCCCAAGCCACAGCAGCCGCGAGTGCGAACGCGACACCTCGCAAATCGAGACCACCATTTCCGGCGCCCCAGGGTAATAGGATGAGTCCGATGGCTGACAAGGCAATCCAGAGAAAATCGGTGCGACGTCGGGATGACAACAGTGCAACAGACAGCGGGCCGATCACTTCGATCGATACCGCGATCCCTACCGGAATGTAAAGAAATGCCCGGTAGATCAGCAGGTTCATCAACCCCATCATGATTCCGTAGCCCAGCAGATCCGCAATATTTGCCTGACGCCATATTGTCCAGGGGCGCAGCAGTACCAGTAAGATAAGCGCGGACATACCCAGTCGAAGTGCAGCAACACCCTCCGGCCCCACCAAGGGAAAAATGGCTTTGCCTATCGCGGCGCCTGATTGGACCGAGACCAGCCCTAACAGGGCAGCGAGAATAGGAGCGTGAGCTCCGGGGTTGTCTGTACGCATGGAAATTTCCAACAAGGCTCTGGGCGAGATTTTAGTCTGCGATCCCTGTCGAAAATGCTGAAAATTGAAACGCCAAACGAGTGATTTGCTCTATTCGGGTTTGAAAAATGAATGAAATGACAAAGCGAGTGCTCGACACCTTCGATCAAGCAATCCTGCGAATGCTGCAAAAGGACAACAAGATGTCGCAGCGAATGATCGCAGAGGCTATTGGGCTTTCCACACCTGCGGTTCAACGCAGAGTCGCCCAAATGGAGGCGAGTGGCGTCATTCTTGCGAATACAGCTGTCATTGATCCGTCGAGCGTGGGCCAACATGTCACTGCAATTGTTGAGTCACGGTTGAGAGACGACGGCTCTGTAGTCATGGACCGCGCTAAGCGCTATTTTGCGAGCGTGGCAGAGGTGCAGCAGTGCTACTTCGTCAGTGGAGGGGTATCGTTCATTATCGTGATGGTTGCCCGAGACGTCGCACATTTCGAAAAGCTTGTGACGCAACATTTCGCAGACAACGAAGATATCCAGACCTACCGTACCCTTATTGTTCTAGACAAGGTGAAGGTAGGGCTCGCTTTTCCGATTTAGGGTGAGTTGCCACGGGTTTGATAGAAACAATTGAGTGGCTGCTTTTGGTCTATCTCTGCACTCGTCGGCGGGCAAAAAACGGCCAAAAGCGGACAACGGGGTGGCGCAATTCCACGCACGCCCACAGACTACTCAGCAATTCCTAACGCAGTTAGGCGTCTGCAATTGGCCGGATTCAACCGGTCGACGCAACTTATTGTCTGAATCGTTCAGCCGGGCATTTTCAAGCATTCACAACGATGCAAAAAAGCAGCTTGATATCGGTAGTCTCGTTCTGGAGTTCGTGTTCCTTTTGCGACAGGGTCATGGATGCTTTGGTCCAGCTATACACCTCTGATGAAGAAAGCGCTGAAGTGTCAGTGGTGCCTTGGTGCATGTCGGAATGTCCCAATCTACCGTCTGGGTAGCTTAACCATCCCTCCCAACCCATCAGAATAGCGCCAGTTGCCTCCAGAAGTTGCAAAGCTGTAATCGCGTGGGGATAGGGAAGAACCAGTTCGCTTTGAGATACTGATAGCCTTTGCAATTCAGCCAGGGTCATCGGGATATCCTTGTGTCATGCGTTCGGTGTTGGATGTGGAGCTAGATCAGTTCAAGAGGAGAAGGCCTAGCCGACTGAGCGCGCATACAGGCTATCAATGCATCACAGTATCGTCAGCTTTTGGCCGAATGCGGGACCTGTATGAAGGACAGCTAATTGCCGCTCTCTGCCGATCACCATCTGCGGAAACCGGCCACAAGTGGTCAATCACGTATGGACTTGATCGATCCGTAACGGTCATGCCGACAAGTGAGAGATTGGAAAAACATTCATCGTGAGCTGACGGTTAATTCTTGTGGATTAACCACCGTCTTCATCAAGGCTAGCTCAACGAAACGACAAAGAACGCCTTGTGCATATGACGTCTCCCGGAGCTCGCTCAACAAATGGGCCGGATCGCGTTGTTCGCTGATTAGGAGTGTCTTGCGGCGCCGTATCAAGGCCGCTAGATGATCGGGTGTGAACTCAGGGTGAAACTGGGTCGATATCGCATTGCGACCATAACGCACAATCTGGTGCGGATCGTGATTCGAACGAGCCAAGGCAACAGCATTAGCAGGAAGCTGCAAGATCGTCTGCTCATGGGTCAGATGAGCGGCGAATTGATCAGGCCACTCGCTCAACATTTCATCCAGTGCGGCAGCAGGAAGCAGGCTGATAATCTCACAGCCTATCTCCCGCCCCCCCGGGTGATAGCCCACCACGCCTCCCAATGCATGAGCCATCAGCTGATGGCCATAACACACGCCGAACAATGGCATTTCAATCGCCATGGCATCGCGAATCCACTCAGCCACGTATTCGCTCCATGGTTCGCGGTCGGTGACCATTGACCAAGAGCCGGTGATGATGGCCACACTATCGGTCCGAGGAGGAGGCAACCGCTCGCCCTCGAAGGTACGGATCACATGAGCCTGATCGGGCGAAACTCCAAGAGCGTTTCCAAACCAGGCTGGGAGATCACCAAGTTGAGAACGAATGTCTTCGGGAGGCGTACCGACCTGAACGATGAGAAGCCTGGGATGATTCAACTTTGGGGACCGTTAATGTGGATGAGGGCATGTTAGCGGGGATGCGATTAGCGGGGTAAATCACCCAGTGCAAACTCAATCCCAGACTCAACATGGATGGCGGTCGAGTCGAAACCTGGAAGCGGAAGTTTATCGGTCTCCAGAATCAAGCAAATCTCTGTACACCCGAAGATGATGGAGTCGGCACCTTCAGCTTTCGCTTGCTCAATCAGAGAGACAAGTACCTCTCGCGACTCCTCCCGCACGACTCCCAGGCTGAGCTCGTTGAAAATAATGTCGTGGATCAGGCCTCGTCCTTCGGTGTTGGGAACGATGACGTCGATTCCTTGATTCTTCATGCGGGCAGGATAGAAGCCGTTTTCCATGGTGTATCGTGTCGCAATCAATAATGGCTTACGGTGGCCTGCTGCCTTGAGACGCTCGGCCACAACATCGACGATGTGGATGAAGGGCAGCGACGTCGCGGCAATTACGGCGTCTGCTACCAGGTGCATGGTGACAGCGCAAATCATCACACAGTCAGCACCTGCTTTTTCCAGGCTGCGCGCCACGTCAGCCAGTTGCTGCCCGGCTTCTTCCCATTGACCAGATTTCTGCTTGTCCACAATGGTCTGGAAATCCACTGAATGCAGCAGTACCTGTGCTGAGTGCAAGCCACCAAGACGTTTGTTGATGCCTTGATTCAGCGCCCGATAGTAAACCGCTGACCCTTCATAGCTCATACCACCAATCAGACCAATCTTACGCATGCGACTCTCTCCAGCCTCAACCAGGCTTGCCGACGTGTGGGAAGCATCGAAAGCAACCCTCTATTTCGTCAAAGTGTATGCTGTCGGAGAATTCTCCAATAATGAATTATCGGTATACAGGATTCTCGAATTGAGAAACTTAGATCTAGACTCCCTGCAGATCTTCAAAGCAGTAGTTGATTATGGTGGCATCACCAATGCAGCGGTCCAGCTCAACCGAGTGCAGTCCAACATCACTACCAGAGTGAAGAACCTGGAAGAACGTCTAGGGGTGGCGCTTTTTCATCGCCAGGGCGGAAAGCTGATTCCGTCTGACGAGGGCAAGTTGCTGCATCAATATGCTGAAAAACTACTCCGCCTCTCCAGCGAAGCTGAGACTGCACTCAGGCGTGGCTCACTACAGGGCACGCTGCGAATCGGCACACTGGAGAGCACTGCTGCAGCGAGGTTGCCTCCACTGCTGTCGAGCTACCATGAGCGCTTTCCCGATGTCCAAATTGAACTGGTGTCCGGCTCATCTGATTCGCTGATCGCCCAAGTACACCGAGGTGATATAGAGGCAGCGTTCGTATCAGATCCTTTCAAGACCGCTGGCTTGGATAGCCAAGAAGCCTTCGTTGAAGAGCTCGCCCTGATCGTCGCCAAAAACAGCGCCGTGCTCAATGCTCGAGAGCTTCAAGGCTCGACAATTATCGCGTTCTCCAGCGGCTGTTCGTACCGGCGCATACTTGAGAGCTGGCTGCAAACCTGCGAAATCGTCCCAACCAAGTTCTTGGAGCTGGCTTCTTACCATGCGATTTCAGCTTGCGTAGCAGCCGGAACGGGTGTGGCGATCATGCCGCGGTCAGTGCTCAAGGCTGTTCAAGTGGAGACCCTGGTCAGGGCGTTGCCGTTACCACCAAAAGTGGCACGCGTTCGAACACGTATCATCTGGCGCTCTGGCCACGACTCAAGCGCGCTGCACGCCTTACTTGGTGAGATTGCCAGACACAATGGGGTGGAATCGTCATAGAGGTAGCGGAGAGCGTTCAGGTAGATCTGAAATCGAGACGCGGGTAATTGGCTCAGAAAATGGGGTGTGGTTCAGCCACGCTGGCCATTAACTGGTGCCAAATGAAAAAACCACCTGTTATGAACAGGTGGTTTTTGATGCTTGCTCGACGGATCAGTTGATCAGCTAGTCATAAATCTAACTAAGCAGATTATCGACCTGTGTGATCAGATAAGAACTCCACGGCTTATAGCTTTATCTCGTCCATTACGCTCAATACGGCCTTATGCGCGATATCGATGATCTGGTCGACTTCCTCGCGGGTGGTAACCAGCGGTGGAGCGAAACCGAGAATTTCACCATGAGGCATTGCGCGGGCAATCAGATTACGGTCGCGGGCGGCCTTGGAAATGCGCGCACCGACCTTTAGGGATGGATCGAAGCGTTTCTTGGTGATCGGATCTGCAACGAACTCTATGGCCGCCATCAGCCCCACGCCGCGCACTTCACCAACGATTGGTAATGAGGCGAAGGTTTCCTGCATGGACTTCTGGAAATACTCGCCGACTCTTGCTGCGTTGCCCGGAATGTCTTCCTGCTCGACGATATCCAGTACGGCATTGGCAGCCGCCACACCGATCGGATGACCGGAATAGGTGTAGCCGTGGGAGAACGCCCCCACCTTGTCCGCGCCTTCCTCCATGACCTTGTACACCTTCTCGCCGACGATGGAGGCAGAGAGGGGGGCGTACGCTGAGGTCAGGCCCTTGGCCACGGTAATCAGGTCCGGCTCGATGCCGTATTTGTCGCAGCCGAACATGGCGCCGGTACGGCCGAAGCCGGTAATGACTTCGTCGGCAATCAGCAGGATGTCGTACTTTTTCAGGATCGGCTGGATTGCTGCCCAGTAACCGGCCGGTGGCGGGGTGATGCCGCCCGTGCCGAGCACCGGTTCAGCAATGAACGCGCCGATGGTATCTGGGCCTTCGCGCAGGATCATCTCCTCTAACTCGTGTGCACGACGGTCCGCGAACTGCTGCTCGGTCTCGCCTGGTTCCGCGCCCCAGTAATAGTGCGGTGCGCCGGTGCGCAAGATGCCAGAGACCGGCAGGTCCATGTAGTCGTGGTAGAACGACATGCCGGTCATGGACCCCGACACGACCGAGCAACCGTGATAGCCGCGATCACGGGAGATGATCTTTTTCTTCCTCGGCAAGCCACGCAGGTTGTTGTAGTACCAGACCAACTTGGCCTGGGTTTCGTTGGCGTCGGAACCCGAAAGGCCATAGAACACCTTGCTCATCTTGCCTGGGGCCATCTTCACCAAGCGATCAGACAGACGCGCCAGTTCGTCGGTGGTGTGTGCCGCATAGGAGTGGTAGTACGCCAGCTTGTGCGCCTGACGGGAGATGGCCTCTGCCACCTCGGTTCGACCGTAGCCTACGTTCATGCAGTACAGACCGGCGAACCCATCGATGTATTGGCGCCCGGTCGCGTCGGTGATGGTGATGCCCTTACCGGTCTCGACGATGGTCGGGTCGCCCATCTTGCCGGAGGCGAAGTCCTTCAGGTGGGTGAACGGATGCAGTACAGCGCCACGATCCTGGGCAGAAATGAGGTCAATCTTTTGCTGGTCCATTGTTGTTCTCCTGTTATTGATCAAAGGCCGCCGACGCAGACGTATTTAAGTTCCATGTACTCGGCCAGGCCATGCTTCGAACCTTCCCGGCCCAGGCCGGACTGTTTCCAGCCACCGAAGGGAATCGGCGCGCCGGTGAATCGGGCGGTGTTGAGCGCGACCATGCCGTACTCCAGTTGCTCGGATACCCGTGCCGCGCGCTTCAGGTCATTGGTGTAAACGTATGCCGCCAGGCCGTACTCGGATTTATTGGCGCGCTGAACCACTTCCTGCTCGCTGTCGAAAGGCAGGATCGCCGCGACAGGGCCAAAGGTTTCTTCAAACGCGATGTCCATTTCATCGGTGACATCTGCCAGCACGGTCGGCAGGACGAAGTTGCTGCCCAAGTCGTGATCCAGGCCGCCGCACGTCAGTCGTGCACCCATCGAAATAGCATTGCCAATATGGTCGCGGCATTTGTTGGCAACGCTTACGCGGGTCATCGGGCCGATGTCCACGCCGTCTTCCAGGCCGTGACCGACACGCAGCTCAGCGGTCAGACGGGTGAACTCGGTGACGAAGGCGTCGTAGTGGCTTCGGTGCACATAGATGCGGTTCGCGGCCAGGCAGTCCTGGCCGGAAGTGGCGAACTTGGCACCAATGCAGCCGCTGGCCGCTTCTTTCACGTCGGCGTCTCCGAAGACAATGAAAGGTGCGTGGCCGCCCAGTTCGAGCGAGACTTTCTTCACTGTATCTGCGGACTGGCGTAGAAGGATCCGGCCGACTTCGGTTGAACCGGTGAAGCTGAAGGCGCGAACCTCGGTGCGCTGAAGCAGCTGCCTGGAAAGTTTCGGCGCATCACCGGTGATCACCTGGAACACACCGGCCGGGAAACCGGCTTCTTCGGCGAGCCTTGCAAGGGCGAGGGCGGACAGGGGCGTTTCCGGTGCCGGCTTGATGATCATCGGGCAGCCGGCGGCAAGGGCCGCACCTGCTTTACGGGTGATCATGGCGCTCGGAAAATTCCACGGAGTCACAGCAGCCGTTACACCTATTGGCTGGAGCTTGGTCAGGAGCTGGCTGTCCGGCAAATGGCTTGGGATCGACTCTCCGTAGCTGCGTTCGCCTTCTGCTGCGAACCACTCAAGGAAGTTGGCGCCGTAGTTGATCTCTCCCAGGGACTCGGCGTAGGGCTTGCCTTGCTCGGCCGACATGATTGTCGCGAGGTCTTCGCGATGCTCACGGGTCAGCGCGGCCCATTTGCGCAGCAAGGCTCCACGCTCGCTCGGCAGCAGTGCACGCCAGCTGACGAAGGCTTCGCTTGCCGCATCTACCGCACGATCGATCCAATGCTCGTCGCAATGTGCGACTTGGGCGATGACCTCGCCCGTCGCAGGATCCGTTACGGCGAGGCGTTGTTCGCCATTGATCCACTGCCCAGCTATGTAGGCACGGTGCTCGAGGAGGTCAGGACGATTCAACCGTTGTAGAGCGGCTGTGGCGCGATTGTTCATTGTTGTTAGCCTCAGTTTTTCCGTCGCGGATGTTTGGGTCATGCGGGGCTGGCAGCACGCTCGCGCTCTGCTGCAATCTCCTCCAGATCCTTGAATCGATCACCAATGCGCGGGTGGACGCGTCCACCGTCATTGGCTCCAATGGCGACAACAATTTCGTCTGGTCCAGGTGCATCGGCGATCTGGAAGGTGGACGTGATGAAGTGCGAGCGCTTACCAGTCTCGGATTTGTGAATCATCGGGACGCTCAGTAGCGCGCCGGCACCCACCCGGGTGTTGATGAAGCTGAGAAAGGCCGTGCCGTCCACGGCCTCGCGGTAGACATCGCCAAAACGCAAGGTATGGATCAGGGCTGCTGCGTGCTCGATCTCACCCGAAGTGCCTACTACCGCAGCTTTGCCATAAGCCTGCACGCGCTCCTTGGGCATGTGAGCCACCAGCTCCGCTGACATCAGTCGCCCCAATTCCGGAGCCAGACGAACGACCTCAGGGCGCAGGTCCTCGACGAATCCCTGGCCAACCCAAGGATTGCGTAATACGGCCGCGACAATCACTGACGTGATTGGCTGGGATGCGTCCTTGCCGCCTTCCTGAAGAGTGGTTTCGATAAAGGTCACGATTTTGCGGATATCAGCGGGCATCAAAGCCTCCAGAACTATGGGTTAGCTGGCATTGGTGACCATGCTATTCACTGATTTCGGAGGATTCTTCCATCGAACCATCGCAAGATTCTGTTATTTTTCCTCTGATTCGATTAATCGTCAGAGGTGGGAGAGGAGCAGTCGATGCCTGAACAACAAGAAAAAATCACGGCGTTGCGGCGGGTAGCGAGCCAGATCAGCTCAGATGAAGACCTGGAGTCGTTGCTTGGCGAGTTGACCCGCTCTGCCTGTCAGCAGGGCGGCTGGGACCTGGGATCTGTCATGTGCATTGACCTGGCCCACGGCTACGGTGTGGTGATGGCGCGCTATGAAAGCAGCCGTCTACCGCAGAAAATGCAGGATCGCTGGGAGCTGGCGACCAGCCCCTCGTTGATCGCGCTGCAGGATGGCGAGCCGGTCTATATTCGCGATGCCCAGCACACCACACGCTTCCCGGGGTACCGGCGTGACGCCTTGGCTCGTAACTACCGCACTGTACTGGCCCTGCCGATGCCCAGCAGCGATGCCGAAGGCCGGCCGATGGTGCTGACCGTCATCTCGCGTTCGGTGCGGGAGGTGGCGGAGGAGGACTTGACGTTCATGGCAGCAGTGGTCGATCTCGGCGCGATAGCCGTGGATCGCGCCCATCGGCGTCGCGCGCAATTGGAGGCTAATGAGCAGTTGCAACGTATCCTCGGTTCGCAACGTTCGCTGTTGCGCAACGTGCTGGCCGGCAATTCATTGCAAGACTTGGCCGCAACCCTGGGTGAGTTGCTGGGCGGCGCGGTCATTGTGGCAGACTTCTCCGCCGGTGACCTGGTGGGTTCTGCCTCGGCGTTGCCGGCGCTGTACGACGATGCACAATGGACGCGTTGGTTGGCGGGTAACGGCGGGCGCGAGCTACTGGGCTTCGTTCATGACACTCTGCAGCACCAGCGTAACGGGCAGGTGATGCTGCCGCTTGAGGGCGATCACCGGGTGGCGGTGCACATCGAGGCGCTGACGGTGGATGATGAGCAGGTCGGGGCACTACTGGTCATGGGCGATACGGAGCCGGACACCCTGCGCAAGCTGTTGTTGGAGAACGCCTGTTTCGCCTTGAGCGTGCAATTGATGCGTAGCGTTATCCGCTACCGCTTCGAGACTCGTACCTTGACCGAGTTGTTTTCCGAGATCGTCGAGCGGCGTTTTCGCGACCCAGAGGATGTCCTCGCCCGTGCCCGGCGCCTGGGCCTGCCGTTGACCGCGCCTTTGCGCATGTTGGTGGTGGATTTTGCCGGCCATGGAGGCCATAGCAGCAACCTGATGCTCGAATGCAACCGTCAGGTCACGGGCCTTGCCAAGCAGTTGCAAGTGCCCATGCACATGGTCACGCTGGGCAGCGGCCTGGTTTGCCTGCTACCGGAGGATGCTGCGCAGGTATCGGTGCAGGGGCGCTTTGGCCGGCGTATCGCCGATGCCCTTGGGCGTGTGCTGGGCCATGAGCCGATCGTGGTGCTGGGTGAGGCCTTCGAGGGGCTTGAGCCCTTGGTCGTTGAGTGGGAGCGCTGTTGGCGGATGATCCGGGTGGCGCGCGAATACGGGCGTAGCGGCATGCTCGAAATGCCCGACCTCGGCGCGCTACCTGTGCTGATCGGTGCCGCCGACGCCACCGATGTTCGGCATTTCGTGAGCGGGACTCTGGGTAAGCTGATCGAGTACGACAAACGTAATTCGTCGCCTTACCTCGAAACTGTGACGGCGTATCTTCGTTCGGGGTGTCGCAGCCAACTGACGGCGGATGCAATGGGACTGCACGTGACGACGCTGCGCTACCGACTCGCACGCATTCAGGAGCTGTTCGGGCTCGACTTCGATACGCCGGAGCGGCGATTCAACCTGGAGCTGGCGCTGCAACTGCATCAGCTGACAACCGGTGGCAATTCTGGAAATAAGTGAGGGGAGGGCTGCGCGTGCAGCCTTTACCAAGCAGTTTTCGAGCGTTAAACAAACCAACTGGCGCTCCTCTTAAACAGAGAAAAAATCGTCAGTTGCTCCTCCTATGAGTAGGAGGAAACCCTCCTGTCATCATCCCTATAGTTCACCTCAATCAATGCAACGGCATTCTTGAGGTGAGTGACATGCAGACCGTTGAACACGAATACAAGACGATAGATCCCGTGGCTTTGCGCCGCGCCTTCGGTACCTTCGTCACCGGGGTAACAGTGGTGACGACTCGTGACGAGCATGGCAGCCCCAGGGGCATGACTGCCAATTCGTTCACCTCGGTCTCTCTCGACCCCGCGTTATTGCTGGTGTGCATTGGCAAAGGTGCGGCGAGCTACCCGGTGTTCCTCGAGGCTGAGAGCTTTGCCGTCAATCTGCTGCATGAAGGGCAGGTGGGGCTGTCCAACGTGTTCGCTTCCAAGGCCGTCGATAAATTCGACACGGTCAGCCACGTTGCGGTGCACACCGGGGCCCCGGTACTCACTGACTGCCTGACCTGGTTCGACTGCTCGGTGCATCAGTGCATTGACGCCGGCGATCACATCATCCTGCTCGGCCGAGTCCAGGCGTTCGGTACCAGCCCCGAGGCGCCGCTGGGTTTCTGCCGCGGCCGCTATGCCCAGGTCAAGGACCCGCTGCCTCCGGGATGGTTGTCGTCCAGCGACATGATCACCGGCTACTTGATCGAATCCGAAGGGCGCCTGCTCCTGGCCGAGGATGGCAAGGGTGGCTGGGTCCTCCCGACCGCATCGCGTCGGCTCAAAGGCGGGCGCCTGCCACTGTCCGCAGGTGGTGAATTGGCCCTGCTGCCCGATGACACCTTTCTCTATTCGGTGTTCGACACTGCCGACAACGACCCGGGCTACCTGATCTACCGCGCCAAGCTGGCCGATCTGCTGATGGGCAGTGTACTGCCCGCGTCGCTGCACTTTTTCAACCTCGATCAGTTGCCCTACGAAGCCATTGCTTCCCACGAAATCCGCGCCATGTTGCAGCGTTATGCGCGTGAGACAGAGCGGGGCAGCTTCGGCATCTACATGGACTCTCAGGAAGGCGGGCGTGTCGCAATGATCGGCAGCGCCCAGAGCTGGGATAACGCCTGCTGAATTTGATATCAGGAGTAAAACAACAATGCGAACCACACTGGATAGCTTGCAAGGCTCTCGGCAACAACTGTTTATCGACGGGCAGTTTACTGCCGCCCACAGCGGCGAATTCCTGCCCAGCTATGACCCAACTACCGGGCAATCCTGGTACGAATTCTCCCAGGCGGATGCCCAGGACGTCGATGCCGCAGTCCGCAGCGCACAGGCTGCGTTGAAAAGCCCTGCCTGGCGTCGCATGACTCAGACCGAACGCGGCAAACTGGTACGCCGGCTGGGTGAGTTGGTGGCGGACCATGCCGATGAGTTGGCACGCATCGAGTGCCGTGACAACGGCAAACTACTCAAGGAAATGGTTGCGCAGATGCGTGGCCTGCCGGACTCGTTCTATTACTTCGCCGGCATGGCCGACAAACTGCAAGGCGACACCATCCCGGTTAACAAGCTCGACGCGCTGAACTACAACCTGCGCGAGCCGATTGGTGTTGTCGCCATGATCACCCCCTGGAACTCGCCGCTGATGCTGCTCACCGGCACGCTGGCGCCGAGCCTGGCGATCGGCAACACCGTTGTCATCAAGCCTTCCGAGCACACCAGCGCCTCGACTCTGGCGTTGGCAGAGCTGGCCATCGAGGCCGGCATTCCCCCAGGCGTGATCAACGTGGTGACTGGCGATGGTCCAACTACCGGCGAGGCGCTCAGTCGCCATCCCGGTGTTGCCAAGCTGGTATTCACCGGCAGCACCGCCACCGGCCGCAAGATTGCCGGCAATGCTGCGCAAAACCTGGTGTCATGCCAGATGGAGCTGGGCGGCAAGTCTCCCCACGTGGTATTCGCCGACGCCAATCTGGAGCAGGCGGTCAATGGCGTGGTCGCCGGTGTGTTCGCCGCCGCCGGGCAGACCTGTGTCGCCGGCTCACGCTGCTTCGTCGAGGCTTCAATCTACCCGGCGTTCATTGAGGCACTGGTTGAGCGCACGCGACGCATCAAGGTCGGCCACCCGACCCTGGAGAACACGGATATCGGCCCGTTGGCTCTGTCCGCACAGCTGGAGAAGGTCGAGCACTACGTCGACTCGGCAATTCGTGAAGGGGCCCGTGTTGCCGTCGGCGGTCGGCGCGCGGCTGAAGCGGCGCAAGACGGTGGCTGGTATTTCGAGCCAACGGTGATCGTCGATGCGCGCAACGACATGCGCTTCATGCGTGACGAAATTTTCGGTCCGGTGGTGGGGGTCATTCCTTTCGATACCGAAGAGCAATTGATCGAGCTCGCGAACGACACCGAGTACGGCCTGGCTGCCGGTGTCTGGACTCGCGACATCAGCCGCGCCATGCGCTTCGCCCGCGACGTCGACGCCGGCACGGTGTGGATCAACACCTACCGCTCAACGGCCTACATGTCTTCCAACGGCGGCATGAAAAACAGCGGCTACGGCACCCGTGGTGGCTTCGAGGTGATGCGTGAGTTTTCGCGGCTGAAGAACGTGCTGGTCGATTACTCCGAAACCCTGCAGGACCCCTTCGTCATCCGCCTGCGCTAAGCGCGCTGTTGCCGACCCCATACGACTGGAGATAACAACAATGAAATTTGCAGTTTCCCTGAGCATGGAGCGCTTCAACCCTGAAGAGCTCATGAGTGACAAGATCCAGAACTTCCTCAAGCTGGTGCGCATGGCTGACGAGGGTGGCTTCGAGACACTGTGGACCGCCGAGCACCATACGCTCGAGTGTACTATCTCGCCTAACCCGTTCATCACGCTGACCTGGCTGGCCCAGCACACACAGAATATTCGCCTCGGCACCTCGACCTTGGTGGCTCCCTACTGGTCGCCTATTCGCTTGGCTGGCGAGTCCGCGCTGTGCGACCACCTCACAGGTGGACGTCTGGAGTTTGGCATTGCCCGCGGCGCCTATCAGTACGAGTTCGATCGCATGGCCGGCGGCATCCCTCAGCAGGAAGGGGTGGCGTACATGAAAGAGTTGCTACCGGCGGTGAAGAAGCTCTGGCAGGGTGATTACGCCCATGACGGTCACTACTGGAAATTCCCGGTGGCTACCTCTGTGCCTAAACCGCTGCAGCAACCGCATCCACCTATCTGGGTGGCGACACGTGACCCGTCGAGCTTCGACTGGGCCGTCAGTGTCGGCGCTAACATACTGTCCACGCCACTGTCGGCACCGGCATCCGAAGTCGTCGTGCTTGGCGAAAAGTTCCGCAAGGCAGTGGCCGACCATCCCGAGGTCCCGCGTCCGCGCTTGATGATGCAGCGCCGTACCTGCGTCTATGACCGCGAACAGGACTGGGAAGTGGCCGTGCGTCACAGCATCGACTATGGCCGAGCCTTCGAGAACCTGATGCAGAACATTGGCACCGTCAACAATGGCTTCCCGGAGGCTGTGCCTTACGAGTTGGTGGCCAACCGTGACAGCTATAACCCTGAAGCAATCCGCGAGAACCTGATGTTCGGGACACCGGACGAGGTCATTCGCAAACTTGAGCTGTATGAGGCCCAAGGTGTCGATCAATTCTGCCTGGGGCTGGCCTTCAACCTGCCGTTCGAACTGCAGGAGAAAACCCTGCGACTGTTCATCGACGAAGTCATGCCGCATTTCGCCCGCCGCGATGCTGTGCGCCAATCCGCTTGAGACGGAGCAGGGGAATCGACCATGCTGACACCCGCCACTGACCCGTCGACCGTGACCCAGGGCACCCTGAGCACGGGCGGCATTGAACTAAACTACAAGTTGCAGGGGCATGGCCCGCGCGCGCTGGTGTGCATTCACGGCGTTGGCTCCTATCTGGAAGCCTGGGACGCGGTGGCTGGCCAGCTCACTGAGGACTTTCGCATCCTCACCTTCGACCTGCGCGGACACGGACGCTCTTCACGCCCCCATGGGCGTTATGAGATCGACGACTTCGTCGGTGACACGCTCGCGCTGGCTGCACACGTGGGTTTCGAAACCTTCGATCTGGCCGGATTTTCCCTGGGCGGCTTGATCGCCCAGCGCCTGGCGCTGTCGCATCCTAAACGCCTGCGCCACTTGGCGTTGCTGGCCACAGTTTCCGGTCGCACCCGGGAGGAACGAGCCAGGGTGATGGAGCGTCTTGCGGCCTTGCAGGTCGGGGAGCGCGGTTCACACCATGATGCCTCGTTGTCACGTTGGTTGTCGGAAGACTTCCAGGCCAGGAACCCGCAACTGATTGCTTACCTGCGCCAACGCGATGCCGAGAATGACCCGCAGTGTTATGCAGCAGCCTATCGGGTTCTGGCCGAGACCGACTTCGGTGGGTTCATCGACCAGATCAAACTCCCAACCCTGATCGTCACCGGCGAGCAGGACCAGGGTTCCAATCCACGGATGGCGCATTTCATGCACGAGTGCATCCCCGGCTCGCGCCTGGAGATTCTCCCGCAGATGCGCCACTCGATTCTGATCGAGGCATCGCGGCAGGTCGCTGACCTGTTGCACGATTTCTTCACGGACGATCAGTAGTGGAGCATTGACAAAATGATCATCGAAAAACGCATCCTTCGAATAAAAAGCGGTTCGATATCCACCCACCTCGTTAGCACCCACCGCGGGTCTGCTGAGGTCCGCTTTGCATCAGCAACTGCCTTCTCCCCGCGGGTCTTCTACGTGGGCCATACGAACATGAACGAGGAGACGCAGCCATGAAAGACCGTCTGGTCATCGAAAATCTGTACAAGGTTTTCTGCAACAAACCAGGCCCTGCCTTGAAGATGCTGCGCGAAGGCAGCGGTCGTGCCGAGGTGTTGGAAGCCTTGAGCCAGGTGGTAGGGGTGGACAATGTGTCATTGCGTGTTCCCGCCGGTTCGATCTACATGATCATGGGCCTGTCCGGTTCGGGGAAATCGACTTTGGCGCGCTGCATCAACCGTCTCAATGAGCCCAGCGCCGGGCGAATTCTGCTCGACGGCGAGGATCTTTGTGCCCTAGATGAGGACGGTCTGCGTGAGGTGCGGCGTTCGCGCATCTCCATGGTTTTTCAGCACTTTGGTCTGCTACCCAACCGTCGGGTCATCGAGAACGTCGAGTTTGGTTTGAAAATGCGCGGTACAGCGCCGGCCGAACGTCGCCAGCGTGCCGAAGAGGTGCTGTCCGTGGTGGGCCTCAGTAAATGGGCATATCACATGCCCCATGAGCTTAGCGGCGGGATGCGCCAGCGCGTTGGTCTGGCCCGCGCCCTGGCCACTGATGCCGATGTGTTGATCATGGATGAGGCCTTCAGCGCCCTCGACCCGCTGATCCGCACAGAGATGCAGGACGAACTGCTGCGTCTGCAACGCAAGCTGAACAAGACGATCCTGTTCATCACCCATGACTTTCAGGAAGCACTCAAGCTCGGCACTCGCATCGCCATCATGTCCGAAGGCAAAGTGGTACGTGAGGGTACTCCACAGTCCATCGTCATGGATCCGGGCAGTGACTACGTCGCCGGATTCACGCGAGAGGTCGACCGCGGCCGAGTGTTCGATGCAGGCTCGGTGATGACGGCGCTGGCACCGATATGGAAAGGACAGGGTGGCACCCTGCTGGGTGTCGGCACTGGTGTCCAAGGGCCGGGGTTCCTGGTTGATGGCGAACAGCGAGTGCTTGGCACCCTGACAGGTCAGCAGGTCGCACTCACCTGCAGCGGTCAGCAGGCACCGGAGCCGAACACCCGCTTTACCTGCGTACCCCGCACGGCGCGTCTGGTGGATGTGGCACCGCAGTGCATCGGTGGCAATCCGGTCGGGGTGACCGACGATTACGGTCGCTTGATTGGATTCCTGGACGCGGGGCATATCCTCGCCCGCATTGGCGTCGCTCAGGGCGCGGAGGTGCAACATGCTTGAAGCCAACGATTTGTCGGTATTCCCCATCGCGCAATGGATACAGGATGGCGTGCAGTGGCTGGCGCAGAACTTTCGTCCGTTTTTCTCAAGTCTGAAGTGGCCGATCGAACATCTGCTGAGCTTCGTTGATGGCGTGTTCCATGCCGCGCCGTTCCCGGTGATGGTGCTGTTTACCTTCCTGCTCTTCTGGTGTTTGGCCAATCTGCGAGTGGCGCTGTTCAGCGTGGCGGCCTACGTGGCGATCGCGATACTGGGGGTGTGGTCGGAGGCGATGACCACGCTGTCGTTGATCACAACGGCCATCGTATTCTGCGCCCTGATCGGTATCCCCATCGGCATCTGGTGCGCCCGCAGCCCGGTGGCATGGGCGGTGGTGCGGCCGCTGCTGGACGTTATGCAAACCACGCCGACCTTCGTGTACTTGGTGCCGGTGGTCATGCTGTTCGGTGTTGGCAATGTGCCCGGTGAGGTAGCGGTGGCCACGGCAGCGATGCCGCCATTGATTCGCTTCACCCAACTGGGCATCTGCATGGTCGATGCGGAGATCGTCGAAGCCGGCCAGGCATTCGGTGCCAACAAGTGGCAGTTGCTTTGGGAAGTCCAACTCCCTCTGGCAATGCCAACCATCCTGGGCGGGCTTAACCAGACCGTGCTGACGGCCATGGTGATGTCGGTGGTGATCTCGATGATCGGCGCTGAAGGCCTGGGGCTGGTGGTGTTGCAGGGCATTGGCCGTTTGGATGTCGGCGGTGCGGCGGTCGGGGGTATTGCGATCGTACTGCTGGCGATCATGCTCGATCGCTTCTCTCAGGCGCTGGGCTCTCCGCGGTCGCGCAAAGGCGTGTCCTTCAATGGAGTGCTCAAACGTTGCCTGCGCGGTGAACGCATGATCTCACAGGGGAGGTGAGCCAGACCTACGACGCCAACCATTTACTACTTGCCATCACGTGTGTGTCAAAACCCGATCACGAGCACTTAGAAGAAGGTAGATAATAATGAAAATATTCCAAAAAACGCTCACCTGTGCAGCCGTACTCTTCGCTCTAACTGGCGCCGCCCATGCCGAATCGCTTCCCGGTGACGGCAAGACCATCCGCTACGCTCAGGACAGCAGTCTGGGCGGTAATTACGTGGTGGCTCAGATCGTCTCTGATGCATTCAAAGCGCTTGGCTACAAAGTGCGCCTGGTCACACTCGACAACACCCTGTTTTTTCCCGCCGTTGCCCAGAGTGACATGGACATCGGTACCGATATCACCCTGCCGCAGCGCGAACCCGGCTTCAAAGCCGTGGCCAAGGACGCCGAACTGGTCGGCAATGGCATGATCATCGGTGGCGGGATCAACGGTTACCTGATCGACAAGAAGACCGCTCTGGCCAACGGGATCACCACCCTGGAGCAGATGAAGGATCCTAAGGTCGCGGCACTGTTCGGAGAGAACAACAAGGCCGAGCTGACCAGCTGTGATCCGGCCTGGAGCTGCGGCAAAGTCATCGACTATCAAATGAAGGAATTCGGACTCACCGGGACAGTCAGGCAGATACGAGGCAAGTACGAGGCACTGATGGCCGATGTGGTCAGTAAGGTCAAAGGTGGCAAGCCGGTGTTCTTTTACGCTTGGAGCCCTTCGTGGGTGACCAACGCTCTGGTGCCCGGAAGTGATGTTCTCTGGCTCCCTACACCCAAGGATGCCTTGCCGCCGGATATTCCCAATGATGGATCGGCACTGGTCAAGGACGTCGAGGGTTGCGCAGGCGATGCCAATCCCTGCCGTATGGCCATGGGTTCGTGGAACTACCACACCGTGGCGAACAAGAAGTTCCTGGCCGACAACCCGGCAATCAAAAGCCTGATGACGCAAGTCCATTTCCCTACCGCTGTCTGGTCGAGTTGGGAAGCAGCGATCGGGAAAGAGGGAGGTTCGCCTGCTGTTATCCGCAAGCTGGCTGATCAGTGGATCAAGTCCAACCAATCGCAATTCGACCAGTGGGTCGCCGCCGCCAAATGAGTTAGCGCCGGGCCGCATCCCACGGCCCGGTCTGCCACACACCTAATTGAAACCGAGGTTTTTCATGAATCAGGAATTGTTTGAGCGTGGGCTCAAGACTCGTCGCGAAGTGCTGGGTGACGCCTATGTCGATGCTGCCTTGGCTAACGCCGATGAATTCGGTATGCCGATGCAGGAGCTGGTATCACAGTATTGCTGGGGCGATGTATGGAATCGTCCGGGCCTGGACCGCCGCACCCGGAGCTTGCTCAATTTGGCGTTGATGACCGCGCTGAATCGGCCTCATGAGCTCAAATTGCATATTCGTGGCGCGCTCAATAATGGCGTGAGCAAGGAAGAGATTCGGGAAGTATTTCTGCAGGCGGCGATATACGCAGGTGTGCCGGCAGCAGTGGACAGTTTCCGTTGTGCTCGGGAGGTGTTTCAGCAATCTACTTGATGTCCTCGCCGTTGACTGTCAATGGGCGTCCTTTGATTCGCGATCATAATCGCGACTTGTGAATTTGACCGTCCATCGCGGATCGCCACCATTACCGTCGCGAGTGTAAAGCCACGGGCTCCAGAAGGTCTTGGACCCCGTGGCAAGTGGACAGTGGATGTGCCGCATTAATGTCTTCTGACTTTGCGGATACGCAGCAAGATCACCGTCCCAATCGCAAGGGGCGTCATGGCCAGCATGGCGACCTGCGGAGACACCGAGACACCCAGCAATCACCCTCTGAATAGCCCAGTTTAAGCAGATTGATTAAGTAGTAAGTGATGCCAATGATCGACAAGCTTTCCCGAGAGAAAGCCATTGATGGCTTCGAGTATGACGCAACCTCATTATTTTTATGACTGGGTTATGCGAGCGCACACGACCAGCAGCCGTGTACTTGGATTGATTTGAGGGCTGGATCAGGCCTGGTCTTGCAACGCCTTGATGTGCTGCCACATCAGCGCGGGGTTGGAGTACATCGGGAAATGGCCACAGTTCGGGATGCAAGCCAGTTGCACCCCTTGGGCAGCAATATCTTTCAGATACGGCAGGTGGGAGTTGGTCTCGCCATACATGTACTGGCGAGGGAATGGCAGTTCCAGGAACTTGGCCATCAGGCCACCGTTATCGGACAGCTCAACCATGGACTCGAAGATCCCGCGCACTGCCTTGGTACGCACCTTGTAGGCAAGGCTGGCCGCGTAGAGCGCACTGGCAGGATCTGGTGCCAGTCGGGTTCGCTCGATGAAGTCGCGGAAGAAGCGTGCGTCGTCGCGCTGGTGATCGTGGATCTGGCGGCTAAGGAAGCAATCTTCCGGTGCGATATTGCCCTCGATGTCGACGAAGCTCAGCACGCGTTCGGGGTTAGCGTGAGCGAACATCAAAGCGGTCAGTCCACCCATGGAGTGACCTACCAGGTGGAATTGCTTGATTCCGAAATGAGCAAGCACGGTCTGGGCAGTCTTCACCAACAAAGGGATGTTGATGCGAGATAGATCGCCAAACTCGGTTTCTCCGCAACCTGGCGCATCGTAGGCAATGAATGGGTGGCCTTCGAATGCCGGCTGCAGAGTGATGTCGGCGTAATCTTCTTTGGTGGAGCCGAAACCGTGCAGAAACAGAATCGGTGCTTTTGGACCGGATCGGTTGATCACCGCCAGATCAAGTTGCACGCCGTCAATGTTGAACCGCAGTTTCTCGTGAGTGAAGCGAGGAGTGTATGGCACGGTGGGGCCTCCTTATTCAGATTCCCCCCAATGTCGAGTTCGCTCAATAATTTGTAAAATACGAAGCCGCGAAGCCTGTCATATGCCCAGCCTATGATCCGTAAATCTGCTTGGCCTGATCGATCAATGCATCCACCAACGGATTGTTGTGGCCGCCATGCCATGCCATGGCGGCTGTGACTATCTTGATCTCCGGCTGTAGCGGTCGCACAAGCACGTTTTCTGGGGCGAGCTTGTCCATGGATGCTGGTACCAAGGCTATTCCCTGACCACAGCTGACGAATGCGACCTGAGACGATACAGAGCGGACCTGATGCACGATACGCGGCGCAAACCCGCTGGCTTTGCATAGCCCCACCAAATAGTCGAAATACACCGGACTGACATCGCGTGAAGCCATCACCAGGGTTTCATCGGCAAGCCCTTTGAGTTCGATGGCCTCACAGGCGGCCAGGGGGTGGTCATTGGGCATCGCGACTGCCAGACGATCCTCCGACAAAGACATCGACTGGAGGTACCGTCCCAGATTGCCCTCCAGACGTGCGAAAGCGATATCGATATCCCCGGCCTCCAGCGCCGGAATCGCTTCTGCGCTGTCAATTTCCCGCACGGACACCGTGATCAACGGATGGTCTTGCTTGAAGCGCTCGATCAATGGCGGCAGCACATCGATCATCGCCGAGGTTATCGCGCCAATCGTCAATACCCCCGCGTGGCCGGCAACGGCTTCATGTACCGCCAATTCGAGTCGTTCAAGCTGATCGGCAAACTTGCGCACCGCCGGCAGGATCGCAGCTCCGGCCGACGTGAGTTGCGCGCCACGGCGCGAGCGGGTGAACAGTTGAACGCGCAACGACTGTTCAAGCGCCTGGATCTGCTCGGTCAAGGGCGGCTGCGACATACCCAGCCGTTTGGCGGCGCGGCTGAAATTCTGGTCTTCGGCGACTGCCAGAAACAGCCAGAGATGGCGTATCAAGCGGAAATTGATCACGATGCATTTCCATAGGTTTTTGGTATGACAGGCTTAGCTTCTTAGTAATATACGTATCAAAGCGTCTTGCTGATACTCAAGCTTCATTTACAAGAGGTCAGCAACCGATGAGCTTGAAAGCCCCGCTTGATCGCCTGGCTGCGCTGGATACGAACACGATTTCCGACGCACTGGATTTCCTCAACCTGCCTGGTGCCACCAACGGCCTGATGCCGTTGTGGAACTGCCCAAAAATCGTCGGTCGTGCCAGCACAGTACAGCTTGGCCCGAAGCAAGATGTTGCTCCCACCGTTCACTTGATTACCCCAGTGGTAGAGCAAATCACCACTGATGATCGAGTGCTGGTGATCGCCGGAGGCGTGGACGGTATTTCCAGCTGGGGCGATATCCTTGCCAACGCAGCCCAGTGCAAGGGCATTCGTGGCTCGATCATCGACGGTTTCAGCCGCGATATCCGCGGCAGCGCTGACATTGGCTACCCGGTCTTTGGTCGCGGCGTGACCATGATCAGCGCCCGCAACCGGCTCATTCAAATCGACGCCGCCGTCAACGTGCGCATGGCAGGCGTGGATGTTGAGGAAGGCGATTATGTGATGGCCGACGAGTGCGGCACCGTCTTCGTGTCGGCCAAGGCCATCGACCAAGTCTTGGACCTTGCCGAACGCATCGACCGTCGCCAAGCCGGAATGGTTGACGCTGTCCGCGCAGGACGTTCGGTGGAAGAAGTGATGCACGACACCCAATTCGAAGCCATCAAGGTGGAGCACTGATATGAGTCTCTCCGATAAAGACCTCGTCGCCTTGTTCGAAGGTTTGGATACCCCTGGCGTTTCTGACGCGTTGGACAAACTGGGACTGCCAGGCCAGGCCTTCGGTATCGCGCCACTCGCCAATTACAGTCAGGTCGTGGTCGGCCTTGCCTTCACAGTGCAGTACGTGAGCGCGAGCACCCCGCCAGGCACGGTCGGCGATTTCATCGATGACGTGGCACCGGGCGATATCGTGGTGATTGCCAACGAAGGCCGTATTGACTGCACAGTCTGGGGCGACATCATGACCCAGTATGCGCTGGCTCGCGAGATTGCCGGC
The DNA here is from genome assembly GCF_050280625.1 of Pseudomonas sp. NPDC089569. Lineage (NCBI taxonomy): Bacteria > Pseudomonadati > Pseudomonadota > Gammaproteobacteria > Pseudomonadales > Pseudomonadaceae > Pseudomonas > Pseudomonas sp. NPDC089569. The sequence goes on along the minus strand of NZ_JBNNVQ010000010.1, from coordinate 29,890 downwards.
ACGGTCATCGACGGCGTCTGCCGCGACGTGAACAAGGCGCTCGGTGAAGGCTATCCGCTGTTCAGCAAAGGCCGTTTCATGCGTACCGGCAAGGATCGGGTGGAAGTGGTCTCAGTTAACCAGCCAGTGTCCGTTGGTAGTGCTCGAGTATGTGCACGCGACATCGTTGTGGCCGATGCCAATGGCGTAGTCATCGTGCCCCGCGCACGTGCCAAGGAAGTCGCTGAAACCGCGCGCCGTATCGAACACGTCGAAGCCCAGATTCGCGATCAGATCGCCACTGGCAAGAGCCTCAAAGAAGCTCGCGCCGCCCTCGGTTACCATTCCCTGCAGAGCAAACCACAATGAGCCTTCCACGCGATTATCAGAAAATTTCCAAAGTCCTGGGCAGCTCTACCTTGTATGAGGCCTCTGGCCTTCCGTGCGCTGTGGACCGTCAAATCCGCCCCGTCTGGAAAGGAGCTTTTATCGCTGCGCCGGCCTATCCGGTGCAATGCTCGGCAGGTGATAACCTGGGCCTGCATCTGGCCGTAGCCAACGCGCCACGCGGCAGCGTGCTGGTATGCGATACCGCTGATTTCGTGGCGGGTTATTGGGGAGAGGTGCTGACCGTTGCCGCGGAAGCGGCCGGCATCGTCGGCCTGGTTATCAATGGTGGAGTGCGCGACATTAAGGCCCTCGAAGCTCATAGCTTCCCGGTGTTCGCACGTGGTATCTCGGTCAAAGGCACGGTCAAGGCGACCGCACCTTCGGTGGGCAAGCCATTTGATTTCAGCGGCGCGGTGGTCAGCGCTGGGGACCTGGTCGTTGCGGATGAAGATGGCGTCATCATCATTCCCGGCGCTGCTGTCGAGCGCACCTTGCAGGAAGGGCAAAAGCGCGCGGACAAGGAAGCGGTGTTCATAAGCAAGCTGCGCGAAGGGCGTACCACAATGGATCTGATGGGTCTCGCTTATCCGGAGGAGCACGCGTGAGTCTGGAAACCCTGAACCGTCGTCTGGAGGCTGCCAAGCCTTCGGCTACCTACAAGATCATCGACCGTGTGGCTGCACGGCGCGCCGAAGGCGCCAAGATCATTTCGTTGTGCGCCGGTGAGCCAGACTTCGATACGCCTGAACACATCCGTGCAGCTGCAATCAGCGCAATCGAAAACGGCCACACCCGCTACACTCAAGTCGCGGGCCTTCGCGCCTTGCGCGAGGCGATTGCTCGCAAGTACCAGCGTGAAAATGGACTGAATGTAAGCTGGCAGGACACCCTGGTATGCAGCGGCGGAAAGCAGGTCATTTTCAATGCCCTGACTGCGACCCTTAACGAAGGTGACGAAGTCATCATTCCGGCTCCGTACTGGGTCAGCTACCCAGAGATGGTGCAACTTTGCGGGGGCGGATCGCGGATCGTCGCCGGTGGTGCGGAGTCGGGCTTCAAGCTGACGCCACAGGCGCTGGCTGAAGCAATCGGGCCGAACACCCGCTGGTTGATACTCAACTCGCCGTCCAACCCAACCGGTGCGGTGTATGAGCGCGACGAACTCAAGGCTTTGGCCGAGGTGCTGCTGGCCCATCCGCAGGTGCTGATTCTTGCGGACGACATCTATGAGCACCTGATTTTCGATGGCCGCGATTTTCTTACACTCGCTCAGGTCGAGCCGCGTCTGGCTGTGCGGACCCTGACCATGAACGGTGTGTCCAAGGCCTACGCCATGACGGGCTGGCGGATCGGTTTCGCGACCGGCCCGAGCTGGCTGCTCGAAGCGATGGAGAAACTACAAGGTCAGCAGACCTCGGGCGCATGTTCAATTTCCCAGCATGCCGCTATCGCTGCCTTGGACGGCCCCAAGGACTTTATCGCTCACAGCCGAGAGGTGTTCCAGCGTCGCCGGGACTTCATGGTGGAATTGCTGAACAAAGCACCGGGCATCAGTTGCGAAACACCAGGTGGCGCGTTCTACACTTTCGCAGACTGTGCCGGCCTGATCGGTAAGTGCTCGGCAGGCGGGCGCGATCTGGTCGATGACGAAGCGGTAGCGCTGGCTTTGCTGGAAGAAGCCAATGTGGCTGTGGTGCAAGGGAGCGCGTTTGGTCTGCCTGGGTACCTGCGAATTGCCTACGCGCTGGATGATGAATCACTGCGTGGCGCGTGCGAGGCGATTCAGAGCTTCTGCGAAAGTGCTCAATAATCCCTCCTGATTTTTCCTGAAGTATCCCGTGCTGTTGTGGGATTCTTGGGGGCGTCTCCAGCCGCTTCAAACGCCCTCATGCTTAACCACAGATGCGGCTGGCTCTTAATGCCGGAATCCGATGAGTGATTCGGCCGGACGCTTAGGAATCTTCTGCTTTTTAAGTATTTGACTGGCTGCTTTTGGCCGACCTCGGCCGGTGACGATGGACGACAATCGGCCAATAGCTGCCCTTCGCGAAGGACAGCTATGCGTTAGATCAAACTTTTGAAAACAGGCTCGTTGCTAGTGAGCTTTTTTCAATTTCATTTGCAAGTCTGAGAACAGTCTCCTCATCACCAAACTTGCCAACAATTTGCAGCCCAATTGGAAGGCCATTCTCCATGATCCCTATGGGAATGCTGATGGCCGGCTGGCCGGTCAAGTTGAAAACTTCGGTGAAGGGAGAAAACGCGTAAGCATTTTTATACCACTCGTCCAGATGCCTTTCCCCTGTGGTGACAAAACCACCAATCAACGGTGGAGCAAGCGCCACTGTTGGTGTGATGAGGACATCGATGTCGGTGAAGCTATCGGCCATGTCGTGGCCTATTTTGTTCTGGGTGGCACGTGCATGGTGTACATCCAGTGCCGTTCTTCGACGCGAGCATTTGTAAAACTCATAGGTTATCCATTCGACATCTTTATCAGAGATTGGATAGCCGCGCGTTTGCGCTTGGTGTGTCATTAACGCCTCAATTTCCATTTGCCAGAATAGTGCGGCAGCTGCACCGGCCTTGGTCATGTCTGGCCATCTGAACGGGCGTAACCCATGACCGTCTTTACTTAAGAAATCAACGGCATTCAAAATGGCTTTGTGAATTGCAATATCGATACTCGAACCATCTGGACGGTAGCAAGCGAAAGCAATTTTTAGTCGTGGTGATTTTGTCTTCAGAGATTCCAGCCATGAGGCAGGTGCGGGAGGGGCAGCATAGGGTGCACCAGGTTCATAGCCAGACAGGACATCCAGCAGCAATGCGCTATCGCGGACAGTCCTGGTCAGTACATGCTCGGAATCAAGGCCTCCAACAAACTCACCGACATGAGGACCTACAGGGTTGCGTCCCCTGCTTGGTTTCAGTCCAACCACACCACAAACGGCAGCCGGAACCCTGATCGACCCACCACAGTCGGTGCCATGCGCAACAGGCACCATGCCTGCGCCCACGGCACAGGCGGATCCTCCGCTTGACCCGCCAGATGCGTAACGCGGATTCCTGGGGTTGCGACAAGGCCCTTGCCATTCGGGCTCTGTTACAAAGTCTCCTGCAAACTCGGGTGTTTTGGTTTTCCCGAGAATGATTGCCCCGGCCTTGCGCAATCGACTTACAAACTCACTGTCGACCTGAGCGGGGGCGGCATCTTCGTACAATCGCGAACCGTGCCTGGTGGCAAAGCCCTTTACATCGATATTGGTGTCCTTTATCAGGATCGGTACACCTGCGAGTGGTCCAGCCTTCGGATCTAACGCGGCTCGTTGCGCCCCTTCGATATCGATCGCTACGACTGCACCCAAGGTAGGGTCCTGGGTTTCAATTTCTCTGGCTGCGAGGTTAACCAGTTCCAACGGAGAGACTTTTCCGGACTGCAACCATTGAGCGAGGCCCACGGCATCAAGACTTTTATACTCTTCAGGTGTCATTTCTACGCCTCCAGATCATAACCAAGCAGGTTGTTGAGGAACTCGTAAGCCAGACGGCGCGAATCATCGATTGCGTCCGGGTTGCAATCGACCGCAGCCCTCAACCACAAGCCGTCAATGAAGATCGCGATCATCTGTGCCTTGGAGTGGGCTGTTGCCTTGTCCATGGTTTTTGACAAGGCATGGAAAAGTAAGGAGTGACTCCTGCGTGCAACGATGTTCTGTACCCGTTGTAATTTGGGGGATTGCGGTACTTGAGCCCAGAAAGCGAGCCAGGCCGCGACATTGTCTCGCGTCAGGTTCAAGGCACTGACGTTCCCGTCCACAAACGCGAGAACACGCTCAGCGGGTGTTCCAGACATTCGCAGGCGAGCAAAAATCTCGGCATTGATGCGTTTGTTCAGCTCTCTCAAGGTGGCTTCAAGCAAAGCATTCTTGTCCGAAAAATAATGGTGGACGATGCCGTTGGCCAACCCCGCACGGGCGCTTACCTGAGCCATGCTCGTTCCCGCCATGCCTTGCTCACCAATGAGGATGAGCGTCGCCTCGACGAGCTGTTTTCTTCTGATTTCCTGCATTCCAACCTTTGGCATAGGGTTCCCTTTTTATTTTAATTGGACACTCAATGAAAAAAAAGTTATCACTAGGTTCTCCTAAAAACAAGAGATCGCAAGGGGATCCGGTATGAAAAGCAGTGCTATCGGTTGTGCCGTGCTGTTGATGACATTCCAGGGAATTGCCGGCGCCGCGGAGCCGGCGGCGTGTCACGCGCCTCAATTCGCAGAGGTGGGATGGACCGACATCACGTTGACGACGTCCTTGACCACCGCCGTATTGGAAGGACTGGGCTACACCCCAAAAGTCATCACGCTATCGACGGGAATCGCCTACAAGGCGATGGAAGGCAAGAGCATCGACGTGTTTCTCGGAACATGGGACCCTGCGTTGATCGAGGCGGCTCAGCCTTACTACGACAACAAGTCGATTCAGACCGTGCGAGTGAACCTCACCGGTGCCAAATTCACCTTGGCGGTTCCGCGATACGTCTATGAGCAAGGGGTCAAAAGCTATGCAGACCTGGACACTTACAAGGCAAAGTTTGGCGGGAAAATCTATGGCGTGGAACCGGGCGGCAACAAGCCGATCCAGAACCTCATTGCCGATAACGCGTACAACCTGGGTAGCTGGAGCCTGGTTGAGTCCAGTGAGAAGGGCATGCTGACCCAGGTCGGCAGGCAAATCAGAAAGAACGATTGGATCGTGTTTCTGGGGTGGGCACCGCACCCCATGAACAAGAATATCGAACTGGAATATTTGTCAGGCGGCGACAAATACTACGGAGCAAATTACGGCGCATCGTCGGTGCGCACCGACGTGCGTACGGGATACCTGGACGAATGCCCTAACGTGGGCCAGCTTCTGAAGAATCTGGAGTTTTCCATCGATGCCGAAAACACCATGATGGACTACGTGATCAATGGTGGCCTTGACCCACGCTCTGCGGTAAAAAAATGGCTGGGTGATCATCCCGAATGGCTTGATAGAACGTTGCTTGATGTTCAAACAGTGGACGGTCAACCTGGGCTCGCGGCGGTAAAGTCTTATATGGATGCAACGTCCAGATAGACGACACTTCTCAGTAAATTGAAATTTCCTAGGTTCTATAGGTCGGAGCATCCTTACCAGAGCAGCGCCTAGACTCAATACGCTAGGCGCGAGCTGTGTGTCGATCCGGCTACCGCCGAACCGCAATGTCCAATAATTAATTCCTTTCGAGGTTTCAAATACTTTCGACAGTCCGCTCTTGGCCGCGCTCTGCCGAATGCCCTTTTCCTTTGATTAATTCAATGAGCTCTATGCCTTGAATTTACCCTGGGTGTCGGCACTGATCGAAAACTTACCTTGATGTTCAATTGGTGGATGCGTTTTGAGCAGCACTATGGCCCTTGAACCTTCCACCAACTGGTACACCTGGACAACTTACTGGACCGTCATTATGTCGGTTCGACGATACTGGTGGATTACAACTTGCGAGACTGCACTAGGACGGTCGTGGTATGCCGGGGCGGGGCATGAATACCAGTTGAAGTAGCAGATGCCTTGGAGTCGAGCGACGCATCAGCGGCACTCGACTCCAAGGGCGCCGTACGGCATCAGGCGACCGCCTGCGCTCCGGTGATCTCCACCAGCGAGCCGCACATGAATGCAGCCTCTTCCGAAGCCAGAAACGCGACCAACGCCGCCACTTCCTCGGGCTTACCGATTCGTCCGAACGGTACCATTCGGTCCAGATCCGCGATGGTCCGACCCGAGCGTTTCACCCCAGCCTCCAGCATCGGCGTATGGATCTCCCCCGGGCAAACCCCGTTCACCCGGACTTTATGCGGCGCATAGTCCCGAGCCAGGTTCTGGGTGAAGGACGCCACTGCAGCCTTGGTGACGTTGTAAGCAATGTGCCCGGGTGCCGGGTACAGTCCCCATTGCGAAGCTGTGTTCACGATGGCGCCGCCGCCAGCGTCGATCATGATCGGCAACACCGCACGGCACAGGTGGAACATCGAGTCCAGGTTCACCGTAAAGCTGGCATTCCAGTCGTCTTCACTCAGCGCGAGTAGATTACCGCGACGGTTGATACCGGCGTTGTTCACTAGGATATCGATGGATCCCAACTGAGTGATCGTCTGCTGCACAAGTTCACGGCAGGCTTCGCCTTGCGCGATATCTGCCGCGATCGCCAGCGCTTTTCCCCCCTCGCTGCAGATCGTGTCGACGACGGCTTGAGCGGCTTCCAGATTGACGTCACTCACCACGACTGTCGCACCTTCGCGTGCCAGTCTTAGGGCTATTGCCGAGCCGATACCGCCGGCGGCGCCGGTTACGATCGCCACTTTGTTCTCGAATCTGTCCATCGTCGACTCCCGTGATTGTTATGTTAGAAGGGTGGAACCAGCTTGTTTGCGTGTTGTGTGCAGCTCTGCATGCAAACTATCCGGCGGCCAACAAGCTGTCAATAGGCGCGTTTTTGAGGGGTTGGGCGCCAACGGAATATCCGCGTGTAGAGACTGGGAGGGGAGGAGAGTAGGCAGAAGTGCATGAAGTCTACGGTGACTTCATCTGGCGGAGAGGGGGGCGATAACGACCACTGCGCGGTTGACCGAACTCCAGCAAGCGCTGTGAATATCGGTCCGCGCGAAGTGTAAAAGAGGCGGCCTAAGCCACTGACATGCGTGCCGTCAGGTTCTGCTGCATGTAGTCGAGGAAACGGCGCTGGAACAGCATGGTGTGTTCGTGTGCAGCGGCTTCCGCGGCATCCGCATCTCGTGCGGCGATGGCCTCGATAATTTCGTCGTGGTCCCGCCCCAGTCGATTGGCACTGGCGGTGCTGACGATGTGATCGAAGTGCAGGTGCAGTAAGCGTTGCCCTTCGCCGAGAAGGCGCTCGTAGTAGTTGATGAAGTAAGGGTTGCGCCCGGCGTGGGCAATGGCCATATGAAAGGCTTTGTTCAGTTCAGACATCGCCTGGAAGTCACCGCTGGTAACGGCTTTAAGATACGCCTCATCTGCTTTGCGGATCGCTTCCAGATCTTCCGCGCGATGCTGAAGGGCTGCCAAGCGAGTCACTGCCCGCTGTATCAGGTCAAGCGCGGAAATGTAGTTCGGAAACTCTTCGATCTCAAATGGTGTCACCAGCGTGGTGCGGTTCGGCAGAATGACCACCAAGCCTTCCGTGATCAAACGTGCCAAAGCATCACGGACGGGGGATCGAGATAACCCGAACTGTGCGGCCAGTGATACCTCATCGAGTTGTTCCCCAGGCTTTAGCTTGAGGGTGAGAATCTGCTTGCGCAGTTCTTCGTAGATATAGCGCCCACTATGGCGACGAGGGCCGCTTTCACTGTCGTTATCTTTTGCCATGATCAGGTCTCGGTTGGTCTGGCCCGTATCATACAGGCCAGGCCTCATAAAATTCAGTCTCTGCTGACTTTGTGTCGCCCCCAGCATGGGGGCGGGGAGGCTAAAGGTCAAACAGCGGCCATCCATGTGTCTGAAAGGGTAAAGCCATTGGGGTACGGATCGGTTGGGTCGATACCCATCTGATAGAGGCCAGTAATCCAGGCTTGGCCGGCGATGGCCGGTACCACGGCGGCATACTTGCCGACTTCAGTCACGCCGTCGATGCTGCAGGTAAAGCGGCTACCGGTGATCGATTCATGAATGAAGGTTTCCCCTGGCGCTATCAGACCCTGTGCGTGCAGTAGCGCGAGGCGGGCAGACGAACCGGTACCGCAGGGGGAGCGGTCGCATCGTCCGGGCGACACCACCACGCAATTTTTAGCGACCAGATGACCGTTCTCTCGTCGCAGCGGCGCCATGAACTCTGTGTTGGTGATGCCTGGGATAGCAGGGTTCAGTGGGTGTTCGACTTCCAGTTGCTCGACTGCCGCCTGTTTGACGCGCTGGCCCACTTCACATAACTCACGGGCTTCGGATGGCTCGATGGCGAAGCCTAATGTCTCGGCGTCCACCATGGCATAGGTCATTCCGCCGTAAACGATGTCTGCACGCACGCTGCCGAAGCCCGGAACCTCGATGTGGCGGTCGCGGTGATAACAGAACGCTGGCTGGTTCACGAGTCGGACACTGGTTACCTTACCGTCCTTACACTCGCAGCGCACCCTGATCAGGCCAGCAGGAGACTCCAAGGTGAGCTGTGTGACGGGTTCGTGCATTGGCAGGATGCCGGTTTCCAGCAGCACCGTTGCTACGCACATGGTATTGGAGCCCGACATGGCAGGATACTCGGTGGTTTCCAGTATAACGTAGCCCATGTCCGCTTCGGGGTGGTTCGATGGCAGAACAATATTGGCGTTGTGCCAAACCGCGCCGCGAGGCTCGAATAGCACCAGCTTTCGGATGTGGTCCATGTGGTTTTCCAAATGGACCCGTTTGTCGAACATGGTCTGCCCGGGTACCTGGCCCACTCCGCCGACGATTACTTTGCCGCTTTCACCTTCTGCATGACAATCCACCACCGATAACACTTGCTTGAAGCGCATTGTGTGACTCCGTTTGGATTCAAGTTGAGGATCTGTGCTCGGACGCGCCCGAGCACAGCAAAGCCGAGATCACTGGCTTAAACCGGACCCCCAGGTGTCACTGAGCATGAACCCGGCCGCCAGCGGGTCGTCCGGGTCGACACCCAGTTGCTGCAATCCGTACAACCACGCACGGCCAGTTATGCGGGGGAGCACCGCTGGCTTGCCGGCCACCTCGGTTTGGCCGAGCAGTTCGACTTGGAACTGTCCACCGATAGTCGAGCGCGACACCAGCTTGTCCCCCGGCTGCACCAGACCACGTGCAGCTAATGTGGCGAGGTTGGCCGAGCTGCCGGTACCGCAAGGCGAGCGATCGACCCGGCCTGGGGGCAGGGTGGTGCACGTCTGGTAGGTGCGATCGTCCAGGCGGTTGCGGAACATCACGTAAGCCACCTCGTTGACCGAAGGCAAGAGCGGATGCTGGATGTTTAACTGCCGGTTGATCACATCCCGCAAGCCAACGCCAGCATCGGCCAGCGCTCGGGCTTGTTCAGGAGCGATGCTGAGCCCGACCTGCTCGACGTCTATAAGGGCGTAATACACGCCGCCGAAGGCGACATCGATCTTTATCGTGCCAAACGATTCGGTCTCGATAGCGAGATCCAGATGCTCGACGAACGATGGCACGATATCGAGGGACACGCTCAGGCAGCGTCCGTCCGCGCAAAGGGCGCGGGCGGTGACGAGACCAGCAGGCGTATCGAGCACTACAGTCGTTTCCGGCTCCTGCATCGGCACCATGCCCAGCTCCAGTAGGGCAGTAACTACACAGATGCAGTTACTGCCGGACATTGGGTGGGCCTTGTCCGCCTGAAGCACAATGAAGCCAGCATGCGCCTCGGGTCGGGTCGGGGGCAGCAGCAGGTTGACCGACATCTGCAGGCAGCCGCGTGGCTCTAAGGTCACGAGACGACGCAAACTGTCATCGACTTCGTTGATGTAGTTCATTTTGTCCAGCATGGTGGCGCCCGGGATACCCAGGACACCACCGGTGATGACCTTGCCGATCTCGCCTTCGCAGTGCACTTCAGCCAGTTGAAGAGTCTGTTTCCAAAGCATGGGTGTTACCTCACTTGATGTACCAGCCCCAAGGCTGTTCGGTGTCGTAGCGGGTGATCTGCTTGGTTTCGAGGTAGTTGTTCAGACCCCATTCACCCAGCTCACGGCCGATACCGCTTTGCTTGTAACCACCCCATGGAGCTTCGGTGAAGGTCGGTTGGGAGCAGTTGATCCAGACGATGCCGGCGCGGAACTTGCGCGCAACGCGCTCGCAGCGCTCCAAGTCCTTCGACATCACGGCAGCACCCAGGCCGAAGCGTGAGTTGTTGGCCGACTTTACCGCTTCCTCTTCGGTATCGAACGGACGGATGCATACCACCGGGCCAAAGATCTCTTCGTTCCAGATCCAGCAGTCTTCAGGTACGTCTGCGAACACGGTGGGTTGCAGGTAGAAGCCTTTGTTTAAGTGAGCTGGGCGCTCGCCGCCGCAGACCAGTCGCGCGCCTGCTTCCAGGCCGCGAGAGATGGCCTGAAGAGTGCCGTCGTACTGATTGCGGTTAACCAACGGGCCGAGCAGCACGCCTTCTTCCATGCCGTTGCCGATCTTGATCTTGCGGGCTTCCTCGGCCAGGCGAGCCAACAGCGGTTCGTATGCCGCACGTTCCACTAACACGCGGGAAGTAGCGGAGCATACTTCGCCCTTGTTCCAGAAGATGCCGAACATGATCCATTCGACCGCCTGTTCGATATCGCTGTCGGCGAAGATCACGAATGGCGACTTGCCACCCAGCTCCAGCGTCACGTTCTTGATGTCCTGGGCGGCCGCTTGCATGATGCGGCTGCCGACCGGCACGCTGCCGGTGAAGGCCAGCTTGTCAACGCCAGGGTGCGCGGTCAATGCGGCACCGACTGTGGAGCCAGGCCCGGAGACGATGTTCAGCACGCCGGCCGGCAGGCCAGCCTCATCGGCGATGCGGGCTAGCTCCAGCGAGGTCAAAGAGGTCTGCTCGGCAGGCTTGAGGATGATGCAGCAACCTGCCGCCAGGGCCGGGGCGATCTTCCACGAGGCCATCAGCATCGGAAAATTCCAGGGCACGATGGCGCCAGCTACACCGATAGGCTCCTTGCGCGCCACGGAGCTGAAGCGATCATCCGACAGCGCCACAGTTTTTTCGCGTTTTTCATCCAGCTCTTCCGCCATATTGGCGTAGAAATCGAAGCAGCCAGCAGTATCACCGATGTCCCACATCGCTTCCGGGAACGGCTTGCCGTTGTCGCGGACTTCGATGGTTGCCAGTTCTTCCTGCCGTGCACGGATGCCGTCGGCAATCTTGCGCAGATAGGCGCCACGTTCGGCACCGCTCAGGCGTGGCCATGGACCTTCATCGAAGGCAGCGCGAGCGGCTTTAACCGCGGCGTCGACATCTTCGGCGCAACCGGACGCTACGGACGCGATCAGGCTTTCATCGCTCGGATCGTACGAGTTGAAGCTACCGCCATTGATTGGGCTGACCCACTGGCCATTGATGTAAAACTGGTCGTAGCGGTTCATGCGTTTCCTCCAAGGACGGCGAAGCGTCGGGCACTAAATGCGGATAGATTCTGGGTTGGGGTGCGCTGGGCAGCGAGGTCGCTGACGAGGCGTCCGGTGGTGGCGCCAAGCGTGAGGCCCAGCTGACCGTGACCGAAGGCCAGGATGGTGTTTTTCAGCCGTGGTGAACGGTCGATTACAGGCTTGGTGTCGGGCAGGAACGGGCGATAGCCGACGCCGAACTCCATGCCTTGGGTGTTCAGTTGCGGCAATACACGGCGGGCCTTTTCCATGATGATTTCGGCACGCTTGAAATTGGGCTCTGCATTAGGGCCGGCAAACTCGATGGTGCCGCCGATCTGCAGGCCTCGGGTCATCGGGGCGAAGCAGAAGCCGCCGTCGGCATAGATCACCGAGTGGCGAATTTCGACGCCCGGTTGCGGCAGTACTGCCTGGTAACCTGCAATGCCTGCGAGGGGGATGTTCACGCCAAGGCTGTCGAAGAACGAGCGGGCACCGGTGCCCGCGGCGACCACCAGCAGATCGGCAGGCAACCGACCACCGTCCTCCAGGGTTACGCCTGTGGCCTTGTCGTGGTGCTCGTTGATCTTCACCACGCGTTGGCGTACACGTACACCTCCCTGAGTAATGAAGCTTTCGGTCAGTGCAGCGATAAAACCTTCGGTATCGCTTACAGCGCGCCAGTCGGGGAACATTAGGCCGTGCTGGAATTTACCGGCCAGTGCTGGCTCCAGATCGGAAATTTCCGCGCCATTGAGCTCTTGGGAACGAAAGCCCAACTGCTTGCGTAGCTCCAGGTGTGGGCGCTCGTGTGCCAGGCCAGCCGGGGAGTCGAAAACTTCCAGGATGGGGCGATCGCCGAGCAGGGTTTTGTCCGGGCAAGCGTCGAGCAGGGGGGCGTAGTCTTCGTAGACATGCTGGGTTAGACGCGCCATGTCTTGCGCGATCTCATTGATCTTCGACGGGCGGGCGCACGCCAGGAAGCGCATGAACCATGGCAGGATCCCCGGCAGTGCGCTCGGGCGCAGGGCCAGGGGGCCTTTCTGGTCCAGCAACCAGCCGGGGATCTTCATCAGGATGCCTGGCTTGGACAGCGGAATGACTTCGCTCACCGCCATCTGGCCACAGCTCCATTTGGCAGTGCTATCGCCTGGGGCGGCAGGATCGACGAGGGTGACCCGATGGCCGTCGCGCTGCAGGTACAGCGCGCAGCACACGCCGACGATGCCGCCGCCGATGACCACTGCCTGTTGCGATGACGTTTGCGGGTTGTTCATGAGTGCAATGCTCAACAATTATGAAGACGGGGTTGAAGATACAAAGGTGGGAGAGGGAAGACTCGCGAAGGCAAGCCCCCTCCCACTACAAGGTAGTCCGCAGACCTACCCTGTCACGCCTGCGAAGCTTCGTATACCTTGCGGAACTCTGCTTTTTCTTCGTCGGTCAGCGGCAGCAGCGGAGCACGAGCCGGGCCGACTTTGAAGCCTGCCAGCTCGGCGCCGTACTTGACCTTCTGTACGAACTTGCCGCTTTCCAGATTGGCCATGGCCGGGAACAGGCTGCGCATCACTTGCTGGGCGCCACGGATGTCGCCGCTGGTGAAGGCCTTGTGGAATGCTACGACCTTCTCCGGGAAGATGTTGGCAGGGCCGCAGATCCAGCTGTCGGCGCCCCACAGGTAGAAGTCCAAGGCCTGATCGTCGGAGCCGCAGGACAGCTGAATGCCTTTGTATTTCTCACCGATCTCGATGGCGCGCAGCAGATTGCCGCTGCTTTCCTTAATACCGATGACACGCGGGTGGTTGTGGAGGGCTGCGATCACGTCCAGACCGACTTCGACGTTGGTGCGAACCGGGTAGTTGTAGAGCACCACATTGATCTCGGGGAAGGCCTCGAGGATGGTGTGGTAGTGAGCGAGCAGTTCTTCCTGGGACGGCAGCGCGTAGTAGGGCGGAGCGATCAGCAGGTTGGTGTAACCGGCGTCTACGGTCTGCTTGATCTGTTCCAGTACTTCGCGGGTGCAAGAACCGTTGGCACCGGCGATCAGGGTGCCGCGATCACCGACCACTTCCTTGACGGTAGCCAGGATCTGGCGACGTTCTTCGTTGGCCAGGGCGTAGTATTCGCCGGTCGAACCCAGCGGGACGAAGCCACTGACGCCGGCGGCCAGTTGGTGCTCAATGATTGAGGCCAGAGTGTCGTGATCGACTTTGCCGGTGCTGTCGAAAGGGGTGACGAGGGCCGGCAAGATACCGTTCAGTTTCATGGTGATGTCTCCAATGGTGGGATGAAATCAGTAGGCGTAACGGCGCAGCAGACGTCCCTCGACCACGCCGACCAGGCGGGTGAGGGGGAAAGCCACGAGGAAATAGATGACCGCGACAGCCGAAAGGAACTCGACCGGGCGGGCGGTGCTGTTGGAAATGTTCTGGCCGACGAACATCAGGTCGGCGACACCTACCGAGGAGATCAGCGCACTCTCCTTGAACAGGCTGACCACGTTCGACAGCAGCGGCGGTACGGCTCGCAGCAGTGCTTGCGGGAAGATCACGTAAAGCACCTTGACCTTCGAGTTGAGCCCCAGAGCGGTACAGGCGTCATGCTGTTCGCTGGCGATGGATTTGAGTGCGCCGCGAAAGGTCTCGCTGGTGATTGCGCCCATGAACAGGGTCAAGGCAATCAGCACCGAGACGTACGGTGGGATGTCCAGACCGAACACCACCGGGAAGCAGAAAAACACCCAGAACAGCTGAATCAGCAACGGCGTACCGCGGAAAAACTCTACGTACAGGGTCAGTGGCAGGCGCAACAGTGGGGTTTTCAACTGGCGCAGCATGCTGACTACAAAGCCCAGCAGACTACCCAGCAAAGCGCATACACCCGTGAAAGCCAGTGTCAGGGCCAGGCCCTTGAGCAGTACCGGCCAGTAATTCAGAACAACGGAGAAATCGAGTGGCATGGTTGTCTCCTTAGCGCTGGCCGGCCAGTTCCTGGCGCCGTTCGAACCACTGCACCAGTTGCGCGATAGGCAGCGACAGGGCGAAGTAGATCAGGGCGATCAGGGTGTAGGTTTCCAGCGGACGGTAAGCCTCGGTGGCCAGGCTCTTGCCCACATACATCAGGTCGGCGACGGCGACGATCGCCACCAATGCGCTCTGTTGCAGGGTGCCGATGCCATTGGTGATCAACACCGGCAGGGCAGTGCGCAGCGACTGCGGAAGGATCACGTAGAGGGTTCGTTGCCAGGGGCGCAGGCCCAGGGCCACGCAGGCATCCAGGTGTTCGTGGGGCACCGCCTGCACGCCGGCGCGGTAGGCCTCGGCGTTGAATGCAGTGAGGTTCAGCCCCAGGGCCAGGAAACCCATTGCAATCGGGTCGATGAACACATCGAACAGCATCGGTACGCAGTAGAAGAACCAGACGATCTGTAGCAGTGCCGGCGTGCAGCGGAAAAACTCGATGAACAACTGCGCGGGCCAGCGAATGAAGAACCAGCGGCTCAGGGTCATCAGGCACAGTAAGAAGCCGCAGGTCAGACCAATCAGGTTCGAGACCAGCGCCAGTTCCAACGTCACCTTGAGGCCGTCGAGCAGCGCCGGCAGGCTGCCATTGAGAAAGTGGAAATCGAATTGATAATTCATGGTGCCGCCCTCAATCGAAGTGCACGACCTTCTCGAGGAATTCACGCATGCGTGCTTCCCGAGGTTGGGTGAAGATCTGTTCGGGATGACCCTGCTCGACCACCTTGCCGTTGGCACAGAACACCACCCGGGTGGCGATGTGGCGGGCGAAATGCATGTCGTGGGTGACGATGATCATCGCCATCTTCTGTTCGGCCAGTTGCATCATCACGTTCTGCACCTCGATGACCATTTCCGGGTCCAGTGCCGAGGTGACTTCGTCGAACAGCATCAGGCGCGGTTCGAGCATCAGCGCGCGGGCAATCGCCACACGCTGCTTCTGGCCGCCAGACAGCTGACTGGGGTAGGCGTGCAGCTTGCTTTCCAGGCCCAGGCGGGCAAGGTAGGCGCGGGCTTTCTCGGTGGCTTCGGCCTTGCTCATGCCATGGACCTTGACTGGCGCCAGAATGAGGTTGCCCAGCACCGACAGATGCGGAAACAGGGTGTAGTGCTGGAACACCATGCCGATCTGCTTGTGCAGTACTTCATCCAGTGGCTTGCCCTGTTTACGATTGCCATCGATGTAGGGTTTGCCCTGGAACTGGATGGTGCCGCCCTGGATGCCTTCCAGCCCCATCAGTACCCGAAGCAGCGAGCTTTTGCCGCTGCCGGACGGGCCGATGATGACCAGGCGATCGTCAGCGCGCATATCAAGGTTCATTCCGTCCATGACTACCAACTGTTCGGAATAGGCTTTGCGCACGTTTTGAAGCTGGATAAAGCATCCGCCCTGGCTCGAATTCGGGATGATCGAAGCCTGTGGCTGAGAAGCCACCAAATGAGGAGTGGTCATTACAGTTGTCTCCACGAGGGCGCCCCTGGCGGGGGCCCCTCGGTAGGTGAGCGGGAGTTACTGGGCTTTCTGGCCCGCAAGGATCTCGGCGGAAGCCTTGTCCACCAGCTTGTCGATTTCACCCGACTCGCGGCGCTTGGTCAGGTAGGCATCAAGTTGCGCAAGGTCATCGGCGGGCGTTTCGCGAGAGAGGGCAAATGACACGCCTTGCTTCGCCAGGGCTGGCACCGGGATCACTTCTTTTGCCCATGAGTTGGCCATGGCGAACAAGTGGTTGGTGTCGTTGGCATCCGCGAGGATGTCGGCGCGTTTGGACATCAGCGCCATACGTGTTTCATCCGAACCGGGCAGGCGCATCAGGGTGGCCTGTTTGATAGCAGCAGAAGCTGCCTTGTCTGCTGCCGTACCGGAGATCACGGCGATGGTGACGCCGGGTTTGTCGTAGTCGACGAGATCGGTTCCGGCCGTAGCGAATTTCGGGTTCTTTCCATTGATGAGCAAGGAGATCTGGTAGTCGGTCGCTGGCACTGAAAATGCCACGGCCTTTGCCCGCTCCGGGGTCATGTTGAGCGCCATGGCCAAATCCCATTTCCCGCTCTGGATGCCGGCAACCTGATTATCCCAGCTTGTGTCGACGAACTGCGCCTTGACCTTGAGCACGTTCTCCGCGAAGTCACGGCATAGATCGACGAAGTAGCCACTGTATTGCCCGCTTGCCGGGTCGCGCATTACATACGGCGCGGCTATCGCGGCACCGCAGCGCAGCACGCCGGCTTTCTGCACGTTTTGCCAGGTTTGGGTATCGGCTTGAGCCGAGGGTTGCATCAGAAGCGTCAGTGCCGCAGTGAGGCAAGCCACGCTGCCACCGAGTTTGCGGGAAAGGAACCGTGCCATTTTGAATCTCTCCGGTGATTTGTTCTTGTAGACAGAAGAGCAAGTAAAAAACTGAAGCTGTATTCTTATTTGGATGCCACAATGTGTGCAGCAATGCATTCAGGCTATTTCGATGTGTTCTGGCTGTCAACACGCCTGAAAGAATTTTTGGAAGCAAAAACGCCCTCGTTCACCTGGATTGGTGAATGAGGGCGTTCAGGAAAGGGGGGGCGGACGGTTTAGCTTGCGCTGTCAGTCAGGTGCAATTCATTGAGAAAACGCTCAAGAATCAGATTCTGTCTGCGTCCTTTGCGCATGGCGATGGCGATTTTGGAGTCGAAATGCAGCCTGTCCGGATCAAGAGCAGTCATGAGCCCTTTTTCCACCCACGTTGCGGCGTAGTGGTCCGGCAGAAAGCCAATGTACGCGCCGGTCAGAATCAGGAACGCAATGCCCTCTCGGTCGGTGGCCGATGCGGCAACACTGAGCAGTTGGTGCAAGCCGATTGCTTCGGCGGTCATCCGATAGGCAGGTACGACGGCGTCTGCCTGGGACAATTGCGCGTCGCTGACATTCGCGGCATCGGCGAACAGCGGGTGCTCATTGCTGCAGTACAGGTTCGACCGCTCCTCGTAGAGCAGGCTGTAATCCAGGCCTGACAAGGGGGTGATCAGCGGCACGGCCCCGACGTGCAGTCGGCCATCGATCAGCCCACGTTCGATTTCACCTGGCGTGCTCATGCTGAGATTGATTCGCACGCCGCTACCTTCGGCCCGTACGGCCTTGAGCGCGTGGGTGATGCGCATCTTGGGTTGAGTGACCAGGTTGTTGACGATTGCTACGTTCAGGTCGCCGCGCAGCTGCTGGTGCATCTGGTTCACCTCGCTGCGAAACCCCTCGATGGCCACCAACACGGTTTCACTGGCACGCAGCACCTCGCGGCCTTCATCGGTCAAGGCAAAACCGGCCCGGCCGCGTTGGCACAGGCGCATGCCCAGTCGCTTCTCCAGGTCGCCCATGTGCAGGCTGATGGCAGAGCGGGTGATGCCCAGCACACTCTCCGCGCCGGAAAAGCTGCCGCATTCGGCCACGGTCTTGAACACGCGCAGCAACCTGAGATCGAAATCACTGACCTGATGCAGTGGTGTTTTTTTTGTCATGCGTGAGGATTCCGATAACTGAATTAAAGAAAATATAGATTTAACGTACATGAGCCTTCGATTCAAGCTAGGCGACATCCACCCAGTCCAGGATTGCCGTCATGAATCAGGCCTTGCAAACAAGAATCCCCTTGGCCAGTGGCCTTCAGTTGGAATCCCACTGGATGCCGTTCTCCTCGAACCGCAATTTCCGCAAGGACCCACGCTTCATCGTTGGCGCCAAAGGCAATTGGCTGATCGACGAGCAGGGGCGGGAGGTGTTTGACGGATTGTCCGGGCTGTGGACGTGTGGTGCAGGCCATTCGCGCCGGGAGATTGCCGATGCCGTGGCAAAACAGCTGGTGACCCTGGACTACTCCCCGGCCTTCCAGTACGGCCATCCGTTGTCGTTCAAATTGTCTGAAAAAATCGCCAGCCTGACACCAGGGGACCTCAACCATGTGTTCTTCACCGGTTCTGGCTCTGAGTGCGCGGACACCTCGATCAAAATGGCACGCGCCTACTGGCGCCTGAAAGGCCAGCCCCAGAAGACCAAGTTGATCGGTCGCGCCCGTGGCTATCACGGTGTGAACGTAGCTGGCACCGCATTGGGTGGTATCGGCGGCAACCGCAAGATGTTCGGGCAGTTAATGGACGTCGACCACCTGCCGCACACCCTTCAGTCGGACCTGCCTTTCACCAAAGGCGCAGCCGAGGCTGGCGGGGTAGCACTGGCCAACGAACTGCTGAAACTCATCGAGCTGCACGACGCCTCGAACATCGCCGCGGTCATCGTCGAGCCGATGTCCGGTTCGGCTGGCGTCCTCGTACCGCCACAAGGTTATCTGCAGCGGTTGCGTGAAATCTGCAATCAGCATGACATCCTGCTGATCTTCGATGAGGTCATTACGGCGTTCGGGCGCATGGGCACCATGACCGGCGCCGAGTATTTCGGCGTTACGCCAGACCTGATGAACGTGGCCAAGCAGATCACCAACGGTGCCATTCCGATGGGGGCGGTAATTGCCAGCAGCAAGATCTACGACGCGTTCATGTATCAGGCGTCTCCCGAGTACGCAGTCGAGTTTGCTCATGGGTATACCTATTCCGCCCACCCGGTAGCCTGCGCCGCTGCTCTGGCGACACTGGAACTGCTGGAGAAGGACAACCTGGTCCAGCAATCGGCCGAACTGGCGCCGCACTTTGAAAAGGCGATCCATGGCCTCAAAGGCGCGAAGCATGTCGTAGACATTCGTAACTGCGGATTGGCAGGCGCCCTGCAAATCGCTCCGCGCGATGGCGATGCCATTGTTCGTCCCTTTGAGGCAGGCATGGCGCTGTGGAAGGCTGGCTTCTATGTCCGCTTCGGCGGCGACACGCTGCAGTTCGGACCCACTTTCAACACAAAAAACCAGGAACTGGATCGCCTGTTCGATGCCGTGGGCGAAGCCCTACAAGGCATCAATTGATCGGCAGCCCTCGCGTCGCGGGGATGCTTCCTACATTTAGCCAGCTTGTTATCAAGCTTTGAGGAACGAAAATGAGCACTATCAAGCATTTGATCCATGGTGAGCACATCGCAGACGATGCTCGCACCACAGACGTATTCAATCCTGCCACCGGCCAGGCAATCCACAAGCTCGGTCTGGCAAGCCGTGCCACCGTGCAGAAGGCCATCGATTCTGCCCAGGCGGCTTTCCCGGCCTGGCGCAACACCCCGGCGGCCAAGCGTGCCCAGGTGATGTTCCGCTTCAAGCAACTGCTGGAAGCGAACGAGCAGCGTATCGCCCAGCTCATCAGCGAAGAGCATGGCAAGACCATCGAAGACGCTGTGGGTGAGCTTAAGCGTGGCATCGAGAACGTCGAGTTCGCTTCGGCCGCTCCCGAGATCCTCAAAGGTGAGTACAGCCGCAACGTCGGCCCGAACATCGATGCCTGGAGCGATCTGCAGCCGATCGGTGTGGTGGCCGGCATTACTCCATTCAACTTCCCGGCCATGGTGCCGCTGTGGATGTACCCGTTGGCCATCGCGTGCGGCAACTGCTTCATCCTCAAGCCGTCCGAGCGCGAT
The DNA here is from genome assembly GCF_050280625.1 of Pseudomonas sp. NPDC089569. NCBI lineage: Bacteria > Pseudomonadati > Pseudomonadota > Gammaproteobacteria > Pseudomonadales > Pseudomonadaceae > Pseudomonas > Pseudomonas sp. NPDC089569. Next base: position 9,824 of record NZ_JBNNVQ010000010.1, on the reverse strand, counting down.
CCAAGCTCGACGTTGCTGATCGCCGAACTGCTGCATGAAGCCGGCTTGCCAAAAGGCGTGCTGAACGTGGTGCACGGTGACAAAGAAGCGGTGGATGCGCTGATTGAAGCGCCAGAAGTGAAAGCATTGAGCTTCGTGGGGTCGACGCCGATCGCCGAGTACATCTATTCCGAAGGCACCAAACGCGGCAAGCGCGTTCAAGCGCTGGGTGGTGCGAAAAACCACGCCGTGCTGATGCCGGATGCCGATTTGGATAACGCCGTCAGCGCGCTGATGGGCGCCGCCTACGGTTCGTGCGGCGAGCGCTGCATGGCCATTTCCGTTGCCGTGTGTGTCGGTGACCAGGTAGCCGATGCGCTGGTGGCCAAGCTGATTCCACAGATCAACGCTCTGAAGATCGGTGCCGGCACCACCTGTGGTCTGGACATGGGGCCGTTGGTGACCGCCGCAGCGCGCGACAAGGTACTGGGTTACATCGATGACGGCGTAGCGGCCGGTGCCAAGGTGGTTGTAGATGGCCGTGGTTTAAAGGTCGCGGGCAACGAAGACGGCTACTTCGTCGGTGGCACTCTGTTCGACCGCGTTACCCCGGAGATGCGTATCTACAAGGAAGAGATCTTCGGTCCTGTGCTGTGCGTTGTGCGCGTGAATAGCCTGGAAGAGGCGATCAAGCTGATCAATGATCACGAATACGGCAACGGCACCTGCATCTTCACCCGTGACGGTGAATCGGCGCGCTTGTTCTGTGACGAGATCGAAGTGGGTATGGTCGGCGTTAACGTGCCGTTGCCGGTACCAGTGAGCTACCACAGCTTCGGTGGCTGGAAGCGTTCGCTGTTCGGTGATTTGCACGCTTATGGTCCGGACGGCGTGCGCTTCTATACCCGTAAAAAAGCCATCACTCAGCGCTGGCCGAAACGCACCAGTCACGAAGCTGCGCAATTCGCGTTCCCGAGCAACAGCTAAGGAAGCACCCTGTTTGAGTGGCAGCGTCATCCATCGGTCAGACTGGGATCCCGGATGGCGCTGTTGCTCATCCCCGTAGAACTGCTACGGGCACCCGGAAGCTGCCGGGATTTACTCTCACCCTTTGTCAAAGGCCCAGGCTTAAGACCTCGTCGCCACCACGCTGGCGGCATTTCTTTTCCAGAGGGGCGCAAGCATTCAAATGAAGAGGTCGATCGGCACCATGCCAATTACCAATGAATACGTTAAAGGTCTTGATCGCGAATATGTATTCCACTCGTGGTCGACTCAAGGTGCGCTCAACCCCCTGGTGATCGCGGGAGGGGAGGGGTGCGAGGTATGGGACTATGAAGGCAAGCGATATCTGGATTTTTCCAGCCAGTTGGTCAATACCAATCTGGGTCACCAGCATCCTGCAGTCATCGCGGCGATTCAGGAACAAGCCGCTTCGCTGATGACCGTGGCGCCCGCGACGGCCAATTTGATGCGCGGCGAAGCTGCCAAACGCATCATCGAGCAGGCACCGAAGGGCTTCAGGAAAGTCTTCTTCACCAACGGTGGCGCCGATGCCAACGAAAACGCCATGCGTATGGCCCGGCTCTTTACTGGGCGCGACAAGGTGTTGTCCGCCTACCGTTCCTACCATGGCAATACCGGCTCGGCGATCGTCGCCACCGGCGACCCGCGCCGGGTACCGAATGAGTACGCCCGTGGCCACGTGCATTTCTTCACCCCTTATCTGTATCGCAGCGAATTCAGCGCGCAGACCGAGGCTGAAGAGACCGAGCGCGCGCTGCGTCACCTGCGTCGCGTTATCGAGAGTGAAGGTTCGGCTTCGATCGCGGCCATTCTGCTTGAAAGCCTGCCTGGCACCGCCGGCATCCTGATGCCGTCTGCCGCCTACATGCAGGGTGTGCGTGAACTGGCGACCGAGTTCGGCATTCTGCTTATTCTCGACGAAGTAATGTCCGGTTTCGGCAGGACCGGCAAATGGTTCGCTCTGGAACATTACGGCGTAGTGCCTGACCTCATTACCTTTGCCAAGGGAGTCAACTCGGGCTACGTACCGGTCGGCGGCGTGGTGATCTCGGAGCAGATTTCCAGCTACTTCGATAACCACTTCTTCCCGGGCGGCTTGACCTATTCCGGGCACCCGCTGGCCATGGCCTCGATCGTTGCGGCCATTGACGCCATGCGCAATGAGCGAGTCGTCGAAAACGCGCTGGAAATCGGCACCAACGTCCTGAGCCCGCGCCTGCGGGAGCTGCAGCAGCGTCACGCATCGATTGGCGAAGTGCGCGGCGCGGGCGTCTTCTGGGCATTGGAGTTTGTAAGTAACAAAGAAAGTCGCGCACCGGTGGCAGCAGACAAGATGCAGGCGTTGAAGGCCAAGTTGCTGGAGCGTGGGCTGCTGCCATTTGTTGTCGAGAACCGCATCCATGTGGCTCCGCCCTGCATCATCAGCGCTGAAGCAGCCGAGGCGGGTATCGCCATTCTGGATGAAGTGATCGGTTCCGTGCTGGGCTGACGGATCCATCGACACTGTTTAATGCTGACCCTTGCCTGGCTATCGCTTGGGAGGGGTCTTGTTCGAGTGGCAGCGCCATGGGCTGTTCTGTCGGGAAAAGGTCGACGGCGCTGTTAATCGGAACCGCAGGGCCACTGCGGCTTGTCTGTAACTTCATGGGGTACTGCTTCTCACCACTTTGTCGAAAGCTTTGGCTTGAGACCTGCCGCCACACTGGGCGGCTTTTTTTTATGCAGACAAAAGCCAGCTAAGCCTGGCTTTTGTCTTTCGGTACGGTTCAGCTCAAGTTGGAAGGGCCAGACGAGCTACCTCGGCAAAATAGTGCGCTCCAGTAACGAGGATCTCATCGTTGAAATCGTAGGAGGCGTTATGCAGAGGTGTGGCACCAGATTGCCCGGCGCTGCCGTTACCTATGAATACGAAGTTGCCAGGCACGTGCTGAATGAAGGCACCGAAGTCCTCGGAAATCATCATGGGGGTCACATTGGCATCCACCGCTGTTTCGCCCACGATGTTTCTGGCTGCTGCCACCGCCAGTGCAGTCGGCTCAGCCCAGTTCACCGTGGGAGCAAACTCATGGGTGTACTCGAATGTGCAAGCAGCGCCATGTGCAGCGCAAATGCCCTGGCAGAGTTCGCGCATGCGCTTTTCCAGGAGCGCTTGCACGTTGGGGTCGTAGCTGCGGGTGTCGCCCTTGATGACGACATGGGTGGGGATCGCGTTGCGAATTCCATCGGTGATGAACTCTGTGCAGGAAACCACTGCTGACAGGCTGGGGTCGACATTGCGCGAGACAACTGTTTGCAACGCCAGCACGATCTGTGCGCCGATAACCAAAGGGTCGGTTCCCATGTGTGGTCGAGCAGCATGTGTGCCTTGCCCCTGGATGCGGATGACGAAGTTGTCTTCGCTGGCCATGATTCCGCCCACGCGGGTTGCGATGTGTCCCGCAGGCATGCCCGGCATGTTGTGGGCACCATAGAGGGCATCAACCGGAAAGCGCTCGAACAGCCCGTCAGCCAACATGGCCTTGGCGCCACGGCCGTGCTCCTCTGCCGGTTGGAAAATGAAACGCACAGTGCCGTTGAAGTTGCGGCGGCTGCACAGCAATTCTGCCGCACCCAGAATCATGGCCATGTGTCCATCATGGCCGCATGCATGCATCTTGCCGGCGATGCAGGAAGCATGATGATGATCCAGCGCTTGCTCGGTAATGTTGAGGGCGTCCATGTCGGCACGCAGACCGATGCAGCCGCGACCATCGCCCACCTTCAGGCTGGCGACAAGGCCGGTGCCTCCGATACCCTGGTGGACCTGCAGATCGAAGCTCTGAAGGATCTGCGCGACCCTGGCGGCGGTATTGAACTCTTCGAATCCTGTTTCCGGGTGGCGGTGGAATGCATGGCGCCACTCTCTGATGCGCTGCTCAAAGGTATTGTCGGTGGTCATGTTGGAGAGATCCTGGTCAGTGAGAAGCGGTGGACTGCGGTGATGCCGATACTGGCGGAGTGACAACGGTGGATGTTGGGTGATAGGTCTGGCGCCACACCACGCTTTCTGCGAGATAGGGCGTGCGGTATCCGCTGCGGACACCCAAACGGTAGAAAGCAAATGCCACGGCGGTGACAACCAGCATGTCCCACCCTTCCGGCAATAGCCCGATGCCACCGAACGACTCACTTCCGATACAGGAAATAGCCGCCATGCACGGTAGATAACCGATTAGCCAGGCGGCGGCGGTCAGCTCCTTGCCAAAGCCTTTCCAGCCTTGTTTGGCCTGATAGTAGAAGAACAGCGGCAGTGCACCGATTACCAGCAAGATCACCTGGCCAGTCAGTGGCCAGCGAGCCCAGTACAGCACCAGTGAGGCACAAACAAAGGCGAAGGGTGCAATAAACGACATGCCTTTGAGGCGTAAAGGTCGGGGTACATCCGGAGCAGTGATGCGCAGCGACATCAGGCTGACGGGGCCGGTGAGGAACGAGATGATCACCGCAACCGAGATCACGGCAGCCAACGTCCCCCAACCTCGGAAGAAGAACAGGAAGACAAAGGAGATGGCCAGGTTGAACCACATGGCGGGACGGGGGACCCCGTAAATCGGATGCAAGCTGCCGAACACCTTGGGCATGGTGTTGTTGCGTTCCATGGCGTAGATCATCCGTGCCGTGGTTGCGGTGTAGATCGAGCCTGTTCCGGAAGGGCTGACGAAGGCATCGAGATACAGCAGCACGGCCAACCAATTCAGGTTCAATGCCAGGGCGAGTTGTGCCAATGGTGAGTCGAAATTCAGGCTGTGCCATCCGGCGGCGATGCTTTGTGGGCTGACGGCGCCGATGAACGCCACCTGCAGCAACACATAGATCACCAATGCGATCAGCACGGAGCTAATCAGTGCGAAAGGGATGCTTCTGCCCGGGTTGCGCGCTTCTCCTGCGAGGCTTACAGGGCTCTGGAATCCGTTAAAGCTGAAGACGATGCCGCTGGCTGCGACGGCAGTGAATACCGCGGACCAACCATAGGGGGCGAAGCTTTCAGCAGTGCCGTTGCCAAAATTCTCCGTATTGAAACTCGCCCAGATCAAGGCGACGCCGGTCAATACCGGTACCACTAGTTTGAAGGTGGTAATGGCGGTGTTGGTCTTGACGAACAGCTTCACCCCCCAATAGTTGAGGGCGAAATAGACAAGTACCAGGGCAGCGCTTGCCCACAAGCCGTGGATGGTGAGTTCACCGTTGGCGACCATCGCCTGTGCCCACGGATAGGGCCACGACGCCATGTATTGCACCGAGGCAATAGCCTCGATGGGTATGACGGAAACGATGGAAATCCAGTTTGCCCACGCCGCCATGAAGCCTGTCAATGAGCCGTGAGAGTAACGGGCATAGCGCACCATGCCACCGGATTCGGGGAACATGGCCCCCATTTCTGCATAGGTCAGGGCAATGGCCAGTACTACCACTGCGCCGATAACCCAAGCCAGGATGGCAGCTGGCCCTGCGATTGCAGAGGCATGCCAGGCACCGAATAGCCAGCCGGAGCCGATGATAGAGCCCAGGCCCGTTAGCATGAGTGACCACGGGCCGATATTGCGTGCGGTTGTTTGCATGAGGAACTCCACTGTTATTTTTATCTGGAGCAGCCAGCTGAGGTGTGTTTTGGCACACCGCAGCTGTTATCAGGGAAGGGCGAGAATCAGGCTTTGGAGAGCCAATCTTTTTGTCGCTTGAGCACCGAGTCGCTGGATTCACCGACCAGTTCTTCGTATACGGCGGGCGCTGTTGCCCCTTCGGTACTGATCAGCAGGACGCGCGACTGCGCATTGAGCCCCACGTCGGCCGCCAGGCTGCCGGAGGTCATCAGTCGGGTCAGTGCAGAGAGGCCTGCCACCGCCGACTCACCCGCCACCAGCGGGATATCCTTTTGACCGCCTTGGGCCAGGCGCTTCATGGAGGCCACGGCTTCCTCATCCTCAATGGTCATGAAGTAGTCGACACATGGCTGCAGAAACTGCCACGCCAGCGGCGAAGTTTCACCACAGGCCAGGCCAGCCATCACCGAGTCCACCGAACCAGTCGCCTTGGCTGCCTTGCCAGCGATAGCGCTCTGATAGAGACAGTCCGCCTGCACCGGTTCAACAATGATGAATGTGGGGCGATGCTCGGCAAAGTGTTCCCACAGGTAGCTGGCAATGCCGGCTGCCAGACCGCCCACGCCGCCTTGCAGGAAAACGTGAGTGAACGCTGGCTGAGCACCGTCTTGTGCGGGTAGCCCTTCGAGAATTTCCGCAGGAATGGTGCCGTAGCCTTGCATCACATCCCGTGGAATCTCCTGGTAGCCTTCATAGGAAGTGTCGGATACGACCAGCCAGCCATTGTTTTCTGCCAGGCTGGCCGCTTCTTCGACAGACTCATCATAGTTGCCGACAGTTCGCACGATCTGTGCCCCATAGGCTGCAATGGCGGTTTCACGTTCAATACTGACGTTGGCATGCAGCACGATCACGCAGCGGCAGCCGATACTTTGGGCTGCAGCTGCCAGGGCGCGGCCGTGGTTGCCGTCGGTGGCGCTGATGACGGTGAAGTCGGCAAGTTCCGCCGCATGCTTGCCAGTAAACAGGTCTGCAGCAGTGAACTTGTGTTCGGTGAAGGTACGCATGATCAGGCGCACGAGCGCGATTGGCGCACCGAGCGCCTTGAAGCTACCTAGCTGTGAGCGGACCGACTCATCCTTGACCAGCACCTGCGCAACGCCCAATTCACTTGCCAGACCTGGCAGGTTGTAGAGCGGCGTGCCGAGGGTATTGAGTCGTGACCATTGTGCGAGCCACTGGCGACTTTGATTGGCGCTGGCGATGCTCATGATGCGTTTGAGAGCATCAGGGTAGGGCTGACGGGTGACGTTTGGGTTTGCTAACAACATATCGGACTCCAATGGCAGGCAAAATGGGGCCACTGCCGCCGGCAAGCACCGGCGGACACGGGAGTGGCAGGGATAATCAGTGGGGTGCGGTCAGGCGCCGCTTGACGACATCCAGCAGGACTTCAGCGCCTGCTAGCAACTGGTCGTCATCGGTATGCTCGCGGGGGTTATGGCTAATGCCGCCGCGGCTGGGCACGAAAATCATCGCAGCGGGTGCGATGCGGGCAATCATCTGCGCATCGTGGCCGGCGCCTGAGGTCATGCGACGGTGCCTAAAACCGAAGCGCTGGGCGGAGATCTCGATCGCGTTGGCCAGCGAGCTGTCGAATGTGACGGGCTGGAATCGCACCAGTTGCTCGGTTTCGATGCTGACACCTTCTTCTTCGGCAAGCTGTGCAAGGAATACGGCAAGGTGCTGCTCAGCCTTGATTAGCTTGCCTTCGTCCGGGTCGCGAAGATCGACCGTAAAGCTGGCGCGGCGTGGTATTACGTTGATGACATTGGGCTCGAAAGTCATGCAACCGACGGTGGCCAGTGTGGTGCCGCTGGCTTTGGCCAAGCGTCGCAATTCGGTGGTCACAGCGCAGGCTACGTAACCAGCATCGTGGCGCAGGCGAGTAGGTGTGGTGCCGGCGTGGTTGGCATTGCCTTTCACCGTCACTTGCTGCCAAGAGATGCCCTGAAGATTTTCGACCACTCCGATCAGGGTGTTTTCCGCCTCCAGAATGGGGCCTTGCTCGATGTGCAATTCGAGGTACTCATGGGGGATCACGGCGCCTGGTTCCAGATCGCCGGCATAGCCGATGCGTATGAGCTCATCACCCAGACGACTGCCATCGGTGCCCAGGGTGTCCAGCGCTTCTTGTACGCTCAGGCCGCCGGCATACACCAGTGAGCCCATCATGTCGGGTTGATAGCGCACGCCTTCCTCGTTGGTGAAGGCGCCTACGGTGATCGTGCGATCAGGCAGTATTCCCGCTTCACGATACGCACGCTGCACGGCCAGCCCGGCCAGTACACCGTAACAGCCGTCCAGGGCTCCGGCGTTGGTCACCGTGTCGATATGCGAACCCATCATGAAGGGTTGCTCATGACCAGTGTCGTTAGCTGAGCGAAGCGAGCCGAAAATGTTACCGATTCGATCGACCTGAATATCGAGTTCAAGCTCGCGCATCCAGACCACAAGTTGGTCGCGTCCGGTCTTTTCCGCATCGCCGAGTGCGATCCGGGTCCTGCCGCCGTGAGTCAGGTCAACCCCGATATCACCCAAGGCCTTTATCTGTTCCAGCAGCTTCGCGCCATTCAAGTGCAGGTCAGGCACATTGCTCATTGTTTTCTCCGCTGCATGTGGTGAGTGACTAAATGGTATTCCTCTCAGAGTTCATGAAAGTTTGATTTACAGGGCTTTTGCGTAGTTTCATTGCGTTTTTCTACATCTGTTCACCGAATCATTGCGGAGTTGTCTGATGAGTCTTGATGTGTTTGACCGAGCCTTGCTGGAGGCGGTACAGCGTGATGCGACCACCTCCCAGATTGATCTCGGAGAGCAGGTGAACCTGTCATCGGCAGCGGTCAATCGCCGGCTGAAGCGGTTGGGGAGTGAGGGTGTAATACAGCGCACCGTGGCGCAGGTGAATCCGGCTAGCCTGGGCTACACGCTGACCGTCATCACCGAGGTCGAGGTGGAGAGCGAGCGTCTGGACTTGCTCGACGAGATGAAAAGAACGTTCATGGACTGCCCACAAGTTCAGCAGTGCTACTACGTAGCAGGGGAGTGCGATTTTGTCCTGATCATGCTGGTCAGAAGCATGGAACAGTACACGCAGTTGACCCGGACACTGTTCTTTGAGAGCAACAACGTCAAACGTTTCAAGACACTGGTTTCAATGAGCAACGTCAAGAGCGGAATCGCAGTGCCGACGGGCCTTGAAGACTGAACCGTCGTCGGGCAAATACAGTGGTTGCTGTACCTGCCCGACGAGACAAGAACTGGCACCTTTGAAGGTTGCTCAGGCCATTTCCAGTCGAGACGTGATGGGGGATGCAGGCTTTTGCTGTGCCTCATCCTCAGCCAGGAAGAACCAGGTCTCCAGTACGGAGTCCGGGTTCAGCGAAACGCTTTCAATGCCTTGCTCCATCAGCCACTTGGCCAGGTCCGGGTGGTCCGAAGGGCCCTGACCGCAGATGCCGATGTACTTGCCGGCCTTGTTGCACGCGGCAATGGCGTTGGCCAGCAGCTTCTTGACCGCCGGGTTACGCTCGTCGAACAGGTGCGCAATGATCCCGGAGTCACGGTCCAGGCCCAGGGTCAGCTGGGTCAGGTCGTTGGAGCCGATGGAGAAACCATCGAAGAATTCCAGGAATTCTTCAGCCAGGATCGCGTTGGACGGCAGTTCGCACATCATGATGATGCGCAGGCCGTTGTCGCCACGGGCCAGGCCGTTTTCCGCCAGCAGGTTCACCACCTGGCTCGCTTCGCCCAGGGTACGGACGAACGGCACCATGATTTCGACGTTGGTCAGGCCCATCTCGTTGCGCACGCGCTTGAGGGCGCGGCATTCGAGTTCGAAGCAGTCACGGAACGATTCGCTGATGTAACGCGACGCGCCACGGAAGCCCAGCATCGGGTTTTCTTCTTCCGGCTCGTAGAGCTTGCCGCCGATCAGGTTGGCGTATTCGTTGGACTTGAAGTCCGACAGACGCACGATGACCTTTTTCGGATAGAAAGCGGCGGCCAGGGTGCTGATGCCTTCAACCAGCTTCTCGACATAGAAACCGACCGGGTCGTTGTAACCGGCGATGCGCTTGTCGACGCTTTCCTTGATGTCCAGCGGCAGGCCGTCGTAGTTCAGCAGGGCCTTGGGGTGCACGCCGATCATGCGGTTGATGATGAACTCCAGGATGTCTG